>JAAYDS010000142.1 GCA_012729155.1 Chloroflexota bacterium
CTTTGAGCTCTGCGGCCTGATCGGCCAGCGAGGCACGGCTGATGGCGGTGGCTTCATCGACCCTGCCTGCGGCACGCGCGGCCTGCAATGCGTCGAGCTGGCCGGCCGGTGCACGGTCGGCGGCCGTGGTGGCCACCCACACCATCGCCTGCCCCGTAAGTCGTGCTGTCTCGTCCAGCGCTTCGGCCAGACGCGAGTGCAGTGGCCCCATAACAGCGTTGACGCCCAGCTCTTGGCAGCGGGCGAACACGCGGGCGATGCGTTGCGCCGTAAAGTACTCGCGCGCCCAGGCATCGCGCCCGGCGCTCACGTGCGAATAGCCCAGCAGGGCGTTCGTGCCACAGATCACCCGCGAGATCGTCACGCCCTCAATCGTGAGGCTGGGGAACGCTGACATGGTTGCCTCCTACGTGGCTGACCTTACGATACTGCCGCCAGTATGGCCCATCTGGCAAGCATGTGCAACGCCCCTGGCGGCGCTAGGTACTCGTTGCAGCGGGTGAGGCGTGCATATGCAAGATGCCCCATTCGTGGCCCTTTTTGAGCAGGATCAACGTCACCCGTTGCCAAGCATTGCCGCGGTGCTGCATGGCCGTGACGTACCCCGCCTCGGAGCTCAACCGGTGCGCCCGCGCCTGATGCCATACCATGTGCTCTCCCGGCTCACCTGAAATGAGGCTCTCAGACAACAGCGCTCTGAACGCCACCCGGCCAAGAGGCTCAGCGCCCGTATCTGCAACCCCAGAGCAGCGCTCATCCTCGAGCCAGAACAGCTCTGCCAGCCCATCCGCGTCGGCCGTGTCGACCGACTCGGCATAGGCCATCAGCATGGCCTCAGCTACCATCTCGAAATCCTCAGCCATGGGCGACACCCCCAGCGCGATCCATAGCCCCATTATCGCGATGCCGCGGTGAGCCGCAAGCCATCAGAGCGGTCTGTTGCCCCCTCGCCACTGGTGAGGATATAATCGCCACGACAGACTCGAGGAGGCGCGCTCTGAACCCATTTGAGGCGATCTCGTTTGTGCTCAACGATCGGCGCTGGTTCGCCAAGATGGCGGTTGCGGCGCTGTGCGCGCTGCTCATCCCGGCGCTGGTGGGCTGGTGGCTGCTCTACGGCTGGAGCGTCGAGATCGCCCGGCGCACCCTGGCAGGCGAGGCTGAGGTCTTGCCCTCATGGCGCAAGCCATGGCCGTTGTTGTACGACGGTATGCGCGGTTGTCTGACCTATCTGATCTATATGCTGCCCTTTGGACTGCTCGAGGCGGGCGCCTGGGCCCTGCGCACGCTGGTTGGCGGCAGCCTGGCATCTGCCGTGGCCACGGTGCTGGGGTTGGGCGCCCTGCTCTGGCTGCTATTGGCAGGGTACTGGATGGTGGGTGTCACGCTGGTGCTGGCGCGTGGCGGTGGCCTGCGTCAGACGCTGGACCTGGGCGGTGTGAGGCGGCTGCTGATCGACAATGCGACACCCTATCAGGTCGCCCATATCGGCGTGCTGTTGATAGCCCCGCTGCTGGCGGTGGGGGGTGCCCTGTTTCTGGGCATCGGCGCGCTGCTGGGCATTGGCTGGTCGTTTGCTCTGTCGGGACGGCTCTATGCCCAGGCCTATCTTCAAGCCCACGAGTGAGGAGTGCACTATGATACGGTTCGGCATCTTGGGCGCCGGTTGGCGCAGCGAGTTCTACCAGCGCGTGGCGCGGGCCTGCGCCGACCGCATAGAGATCGTGGGCATGGTGGGGCGCTCGGCCGAGCGTGCTGAGGACGTTTCGCGGCGGTTTGGCGTGCCGCTCTATGCCACGTTGGACGAGTTGGCGCGCAAGGCCCAGCCGCAGTTCGTGGTGGTGTGCGTTTCGAGAGGGCAGAACGAGTCTGCATTGCGTGCGTTGGCTGAACGGGGTATCCCTGCCCTGGTAGAGACGCCCCCCGCTGAGACAGCCGATGAGCTTGCGGCGTTGTGGGCGCTCGAGCGCAACGGTCTGCGGGTACAGGTGGCCGAGCAGTACTGGGCCCAGCCACACCACGCCGCTCGCCTGGCGCTGGCCGCCAGTGGCAGGCTTGGGCGCATCAGTCAGGCGCAGGTCTCGGTATGCCACGGCTATCATGCGATGAGCCTGATGCGGCGCTTCCTGGGCATCGGCACAGAGCCGGTTGCCGTTGCAGCCCGCCGTTTTGCGTCGCCGCTAGTCCAGGGGCCTGGTCGTAATGGGCCACCCGCCTGCGAGGCTCTGGGCAACTCGACGCAGGTCATCGCTCACTTTGATTTCGGCGACCGTCTTGGCGTGTATGACTTTTGCGGCGATATGTACTTTTCATACATCCGTGGCCAACGCCTGCTGGTGCGCGGTGAGCGCGGTGAGATCGTGGATGAGCGCGCTACGTACCTGCAGGATGTGACGACGCCGATCACCGTCAGCCTGACACGGCATAGCGCAGGCATCAATGGCAACCTCGAGGGCAACTATCTCAAAGGCATCCAAGTCGGCGACGAGTGGCTGTACCACAATCCGTTAGCGCCCGCCGCGCTGTCGGATGAGGAGATCGCCATCGGAACCTGCCTGCTGCGTATGGCCGAGTACAGCCAGGGCGGCGAGCCATTCTACTCGTTGGCCGAGGCGGCGCAGGACCGCTACCTGGACCTGCTTATGGAGAGCGCCCTGGCCACCGGCGAAACTGTTCGGTCGGAGCCACAAATCTGGCGACTCTGAGGGGCGGCCGCGAAGACAGCACAAAGGAGCGCAAATGCAAATCGCCATCATTTATCATTCTGAGACGGGCAACACGCGCCGTATGGCCGAGCTGGTTCAGCAGGGCTGCGAACGGGTGGTGGGCGTCCAGGCCAGGTGCATGTCGGTCGACGCTGTCGACCAGGACTATGTCGATGGTGCGGCAGCGCTCATCCTGGGGGCGCCGATCTATGGCGGTTCCTGCTCGTGGCAGATGAAGCGTTTCCTGGATACCGGCTCGAGACGGACCTGGGCCGGCAAGTTGGGCGGCGTGTTTGTGTCTCAGCGCTATCCCGCTGGCGGCGGTGAGTCGTTTGGCGAGATGGTGATCATCGGCGGCATGCTCTCGCGCGGCATGATGGTCTACTCTGGCGGGGTGGCAGGCCGTTCTGATGGGCTGCATTTTGGTGCTGTATCGGTGGGCGCCCCTGAGGGCATCTTTGCAGAGCGCTGTTTGCGCCTGGGCGAGGCCATTGCCACCCGTGCCAGCGAGCTCAGCCTGCCCGTAGCTAGCTGATATGACATCACTCAAGGAGAACTCAGGATGAACCGCCAGCCCCAGACCTATCCTGATGATGCGACGCAGGCAACGTATGCGCTTGAGGCGGCCACTCGTTGGGGCGAGGCATGTGTGCGGGCCTCGAATGAGCGTTGGGCAGCCCACAGCCCTGCACAGCGCGACGCCATCATGGCCGAGGCCAACGCCATCTACACGGCTCTAGCCGCCTACATCGGCCATGACCCGGCCCAGCCTGCCGTTCAGGCGCTGGTTGGGCGTTGGCATGATCACATGCGCAACTTTTATGAGCCGACCAGCGACGTACTGCGTGGTCTGGGTCAGCTCTACGTCGAGGACGAACGCTTTGTCTCCTTTTATGAGCGCATCGCCTCTGGGCTGGCGCCTTTTCTGAGTCAGGCCATCACAATCTACTGCGATAGGCTCTAGTATCTGCAGGTCGTTGGTCGCTTGGTGCGACTGAACGCTCTGCAGCGAGGAGGGCTGATGCTACCTGGCGTGCGGTTCAAAGCTTACCTGGCTGGGGCATTACTTCTGACGGTTGGCATGGTACTCGGCGGCTGTGCATTCAGGGGGGCGGTGTTGCTCTCGCCCAGCCCTGTTGTTGTCAAGACTATCGCGACGTCTACACCAGTGCCCCTGCCGACGCCCACGCCAACTGTCAGCGCAGAGCCATTGCGATCGCCCACGTCAGCTCCCCTGCCTGACGCCACGCCATCGCGTCGGCCCACAATGGAGTCGACGGCTGCTCTCGCTGAGGGTAGTCTCAAGTTCGGCGAGGTCGTTGGTCCGTCGGCTGAGGCGGGGACTTTGTCCGAGGGCTGGTCTCGCCATACAGATGGAGACAGCCGGCTCAGCTTTGCCTGTCCAGACGATTGGCGGATCGACAATACCGCCGAATGCTATAGCCCCACCGGCTGTGTCTGGGTCTATCCGTCAGATGCTGCCGGCATCTATCTGCAGCCGGTGGCCGAGGGGGCGGCAGGCGCACCTGTCGAGGGCCGCAGTCGCTACGGCGAGTTGGCTGCCCTGCTGCTGCACGCATCTGACACGTACCAGGCAGTTGGAGCAGGGAGCTATGCGTTCCGCTCCGCCTATGTCATCCAAGACGCGACGCGCAAGGCGTATGTCATCGAGTCGGTGCTCAATCAAGACTTTGGCAGACCGGGGCCTCTGTTCCTGGCGCTGGACGCCCTGGTGGTGCCGGCGACGGGCAGGGCGGTCTACATGAACTATTACCATGACGGTCTGACGCAGCTGAGCCCGGCGCAGTACCGCAATCTGGAGCGCTTTATCTGGTCGTTACAGGCGCTAGAGGCTCAGGATGGCGCGCTAGCGCCGTCCTAGCAGGGTGACGGCCACCATCATTGTGCTGAAAGACAGCCATAGAGGGGTGCTCCCATGCACATCGCCATCGCGGGCAACATCGCCGCCGGCAAGTCGACGCTCACAAGACTGCTCTGCCAAGAGTTGGGCTGTGAACCGGCCTATGAGCCGGTGGCCGAGAATCCCTTTCTGAGCAGTTTCTACCAGCGCGATGCCCGCTGGTCGTTCCATACGCAGACGACGTTTTTGAGCCTGCGCGCAGCACAGCATCTGCAGATTCAGACGCGTGACGACCTCGTCATTCAAGACCGCTCGATCTATGAGGACGCCGAGGTGTTTGCGTGGGCGCAGCACGAACTGGGCTATATGTCAGCAGACGAGTACGCCACCTATCGCCGTCTGTATGCGGTGCTGGCAGCGCTGCTCGAGCCCCCCAGCCTGCTGGTGCATCTCTATGCTCCCGTCGAAACCCTGCGTCAGCGTCTGGATAGGCGTGCCCGCGCTATAGAGGCTACCGTCACCGATGCGTATCTGGGGCAGCTCAATGGGGCGTATCGCCGCTGGGCTGATAGCTTTGGTCTGTGCCCCGTGCTAGAGGTGCGCGCCGACTGCCTGGACATTGACGATCATGCAGCGCTCGCAGCCCTGGCGGCGCAGATACGCACAGTGGCGTGTTAGCGACAAAGAGGGGCAGCGGCCTTGGCCGCTGCCCCTCGCGCTCTGCGATGGACCCTTTTCCCAGACCGTCTACTCAGCCGGCAGCTGTGAGGTGCAGTGAGGGCACCGTTGTGCCTTGATGGGGATATCGGTCTGGCAGAAAGGACAAACCTTGGTCGTGGGCGCAGCCGGAGCGGGCGCGGGCTCCTTCTGTAGCTTGTTGGCGCCCTTGATCACAAAGAACAGCACCAACGCCACGATGACAAAAGTGATGATGGCGTTGATGAACACACCGTAGTTGATGGTGACGGCTCCGGCCTCTTGCGCCAGAGCGACCGTTGCATACGGGCCGGCTGGATCGCCCTGTTTGAGTGTGGCAAACAGGTTGGCAAAGTCAACGCGGCCCAGCAAAAGGCCGATGGGCGGCATGATGACATCTTTGACCAGCGAGTTTACGATGGCCGTGAACGAGGTGCCGAGGATGATGCCCACGGCCAGGTCAATCACATTCCCTTTGAGCGCGAACTTTTTGAACTCTTCCCACATCTTTTTGCTCCTCTCCACCGTGCTCTCCCCCCCAACGATTCGTCCAGACAACCCGAGCAGCAGGGTGCTATCAAAGCTGAGCATAGTGCAACGGCCTCGCGCCGTCAAGGGGCATTTACGCAATGGCTGCGGCGCTTGGGGCGCTACGAGGCAAGCTCAGCGTCGTACATGGCTCGCTTGCGCTCTTTGCCGCGCTCGTGTGTGTCGAGGGTGGCCTTGCGGATGCGAAAGCTCTGGGGCGTCACCTCAAGGAGTTCATCATCGGCAAGATACTCGATGGCTTCATCGAGGCTCATCTGTCGTGGCGCGTTCAGCCGCACCTCGATGTCGCGTGTCGACTGGCGCATGTTGGTGAGATGTTTGCGCTTGACCACGTTGACGGCGATATCGACCGGACGGCTATTCTCGCCCACCACCATGCCCTCGTAGACCGCCACGCCAGGCGTCACAAAGAGCATGCCACGCTCCTCGGCGTTCTTGAGGCCAAAGCTTGTAGTCACCCCGGCCTCTGAGGCGATGAGCGAGCCACTCGTGCGTGCGGGGATATCGCCGGCATAGGGCAAGTAATCGTGAAAGAGCGCGTTCATCACACCCAGTCCACGGGTGGCGGTGAGAAACTGGTAGCGAAAGCCCAGCAAGCCGCGGGTCGGCACAAGATAGGCCAGGTGAACGCTGCCATCGCCCTTATCCAGCATGTTGAGCATCTGTCCGCGCCGGCTGCCCAGCATCTCGACCACCACACCCACTGCATCAGACGACGTTTCGATGTGCACCTCTTCGAACGGCTCCAGCAGGGCGCCGTTCTCGTCACGATGAAAAAGCACGGTCGGCCGCGATACCTGGAACTCGTAGCCCTCGCGGCGCATGTTTTCGATGAGAATCGCCAGGTGCAGCTCGCCACGCCCTGAAACCTCAAAAGTATCGGGGCTGTCGGTCTCGACGACGCGCAGGGCCATATCGTGGCGCAGCTCGTCGAACAGGCGCTGACGTAGACGACGCGATGTGCCCCAGCGCCCCTCAGAGCCCGAGAGAGGTGAGGTGTTAACGCCAAAGGTCATGCGCACGGTGGGCTCTTCGACGGTGATGATGGGCAGGGCTTGGGGATCATCGACGTCCGCTAACGTCTCGCCGATGGCTACGTCAGACAGGCCTGATACCACCGCGATGTCGCCCGCATCGACCTCATCCACGTCCACACGCTGCAACCCCTCGTGCACTTGCAGATAGCGGGCGCGCTCGAACACGATGGTGCCATCACGCTTGATCCGCGCCAGCTCTTGCCCCGCACGCAGCTTGCCGCTGGTGACGCGTCCGATGGCCGTGGCCCCCCGATGCTCATCATAGCCCAGCGACGTCACCAACATCTGCAGAGGGCCATCGGGGTCGACTTGCGGCGCGGGGATGTACCGCAGAATCGCCTCGAACAGCGGCTGCAGATCTGGCGAGAGTGTCGCTGTGTCGCCGGCCTGCCCCGTGATGGCGCTGGCATAGACAGTGCGGAACTCGGCCTGATCATCGCTGGCGCCCAGGTCGAGGAACAGGTCAAAGGTGCGGTTGAGCGTGTCGTTGGGATCGGCGCCGCGACGGTCGACTTTGTTGATGACCACAATGACGCGATGGTCGCGCGCCAAGGCCTTTTTGAGCACAAAGCGCGTCTGCGGCATGGGCCCCTCGGCGGCATCGACGAGGAGCAACACTCCGTCGACCATGTTGAGGACGCGCTCGACCTCTCCGCCAAAATCGGCATGGCCCGGTGTGTCGACGATGTTGATCTTGACTTGTTGCCCCGTCTGCGGGTCGGGGATGAGAATCGCCGTATTCTTGGCGAGGATGGTGATGCCCCGCTCGCGCTCCAGTGCGTTCGAATCCATCACGCGCTCAGCGACCTGCTGGTTCTCGCGAAAAACGCGCGCCTGGCGCAGCAAGCCGTCGACCAAGGTCGTCTTGCCGTGGTCGACGTGGGCGATGATGGCGATGTTGCGAATATCAGTGCGCGCGATGGTCATGGTGTTGCCCCTGGGCTCAAAAACGCCTCGGCTGGTCGCCGAGGTCGCTCATCTTCGAATGACTAGAGGGAGATTTTAGCGCTGGACTGGCCACTTGTCAAGCGGTGGGGGTAGGTACAGCTATTGTTGCACGGCAGGCCGTATGGTAAAATCAAAGCTACGCCAAAGGTGAGGGTTCTATGTCCGACTCGGACCAGGAACTGAGTTCGCGCGAACTCGAGGTGCTGTCAAGGGTGGTGGCAGGGGCCACCAACCGCCAGGTGGCTGTGGAACTGGGCATTAGCCCCAACACAGTCAAGGTGCACGTCAGCAATATCCTGGCCAAGCTAGGTGCTCAATCGCGTGCCGAGGCCACGCGCATCGCCCTGGAGAGCGGCCTGGTGGGCGAAAGCACCACAGCCGCACCAGAGCGACAGCTCGCTGCACAGCCCCCCGACGTGGCCTGGCCGGCGCCCGTTGTGCCGGTGGCAGGGTTGCTGCTAGCCCTGGCTTTGCTGGTTATGGTGCTGTTTGCGTCGCCTGTCTGGCGCGCTGGCGGGCGCTCGGCTGAGGGAATGCTGCATGACGCTACCGGTCCGTCGAGCCAGGGAGACGATGCCGCTGTGCGATGGGATCGCCTGGTGGACATGCCGACGGCTCGCGCCCGGTTTGCTCAGGCGGTGGTCGATGGCGCCATCTATGTGATCGGCGGGCAGACCGCCGAAGGTCCCTCAGCGGCCGTCGAGGTGTACTATCCTGAGCTCGACTTGTGGGGGCGTGGCGCAGCCAAGCCAACGGCCGTGGCCAATGTCGCAGCAGCAGAGATCGACGGCCTCGTCTTTGTCCCCGGCGGCCTCTCGGCCTCAGGGAGCGTGGTCGACCTGCTCGAGATCTACAATCCCCAGCTCGATGCCTGGGCGCAGGCCTCGCCGCTGCCCAGGCCGCTATGCTCGTATGCAATGGCCGTCTGGGGCCAGGGCCTTTATCTTCTCGGTGGTTGGAATGGCAACGCCTACGTCGACACGGTATTGCACTATGATGCCAGCACCGATCGCTGGCAAGAGATGGGCAGACTGACCTCTGCGAGAGGCTTTGCTGCCGCAGCGGCCTCAGACGAGCGGGTCTATCTGGTTGGTGGCTATGATGGCGATGCAGAACTTGCTACGTGCGAGTCATTCGCGCCGAGCAGCTTGGACCGGGGTGAGATCACCTGGCTGCGGCATGCCGATATGAGCGTTGGGCGTGCAGGGCATGGGCTGGCCGCCGTCAATGGGAGCCTCTATGCCTGTGGTGGGGGCTGGACAATCCCTTTTGCCACCAACGAGCGATATGACGTTAATCTCGACACCTGGGTGTCTTTTGAGAGCCCGGTGACGGGTGAGTGGCGAACATTAGGCCTCACCGTCGTCGACGAGGCGACGGGCATTCTGCTGTACGCCATCGGTGGCTGGAGCGGCGAGTATCGTAGCAGTGTGCATGCGTATCATGCATTCTATCGCGTCTACCTACCTTAGGAGTGATTACGTGAAAGACCAAAAGCCCGACGTCGAAGTCAAGTGGGTCGAGGGGTTGCAGTTTGTGGCACAGGCCAATGATTCGCAGGCAGCGTTCATCATGGATGGCTCGCCCGATCACGGCGGACTCGACAGCGGTGTGCGGCCCATGGAGGCGCTGTTGCTGAGCCTGGCCGGGTGCTCGGCGATGGATGTCATCTCGGTGATGCAGAAAAAGCGCCAGGATGTGCGCGGCTTTCGAGTGCTGGTGAGCGGCGAGCGTGCCGAAGAACACCCAAAGCGATGGACCAAGATTCATCTCGAATACGTCTTTACCGGCGTTGGGCTGTCAGGCGAGGCGGCCGCGCGCGCGATCGAGCTGTCGCAGACCAAGTATTGTGGCGTGACGGCCACCCTTAACGCTGAGATCACCTCATCCTATCGACTCGTCGAGGTCGCGCCGTGACGCGCTATGATGTCGCGGTCATCGGTGCGGGGCCCGGTGGCTATGTAGCGGCGCTTCGTGCCGCGCAGCGAGGCGCCCGTGTGGCGCTGATTGAGAAGGAGAGGGTGGGTGGCACCTGCCTCAACCGTGGCTGTATCCCCACCAAGGCGATGGTGCGCGACGCTGAGGTCTATCGCGATGCCGTTTCGGGGCAATACGCCCTGCGTGTCGATACGCCCATTCAGGTGGACTTTGCCAAACTGATGGCCCGCAAACAGCAGGTGGTCGACTCGCTGGTGGGCGGCATCGAACACCTGCTGGCGGCCCGCAAGGTAGATGTGCTGCTTGGCGCTGGCCGGCTGCTCGCTGAGCAGCAGGATGATGGCCGACTGATCGCCATTGACACAGCTGAGGGCGAGCAGGTGATTATCGCTGGCGCGGTCATTGTGGCGAGCGGCTCGGTGCCTGCCAGTGTGCCCATCGCGGGCGTCGAGTTGCCGGGTGTGCTGACATCACGCGAACTGCTCGAGATCGACCATCTCCCAGAGAGCGTGGTGGTTATCGGCGCCAGCACGGTGGGCCTCGAGTTTGCCTGCATTCTGCATACGCTGGGCTCCCGCGTGACGGTGCTGGGCCGAAAGTCGTTTCTGCGCGATGCTGAACCGCAATTGGCGCGACGCTTTCGCTCTCTGCTCACGCGGCAGGGCATCGAGGTGCAGGTGGGGCTCGAGTTCAGTTCCATCGAGCGGCTGGAGGACGGCAAACTGCGCGTGCACTATGACCGCCGTGGCGCGCAGCACGCTGATGGAGAGATCGTGTTGCTCTCGACGGGGAGGACGCCCGTGACAGCGGGGTTGGGCCTCGAGGCAGCGGGGGTGTCGCTCAAAGGGCGGGCGATCGCGGTCGACGAGCATCTGCAGACGAGTGTATCCGGGGTTTACGCCATCGGCGATTGCATCGGTGGCCATATGTTAGCGCATGTGGCCTCTTACGAGGCAGAAGTGGTGGTGGATAACATCATGGGCGAACCACGTGTGGCCGACTATCGTGTGGTGCCCAGCTGCATCTTTACCATGCCCGAGATCGCCGGCGTGGGTCTGACTGAAGAGCAAGCAAAGGAGCGAGGACTCGCTTTTGCCGTGGCGCGCTTCCCATTCATGGTCAATGGCCGCGCTCTGGCGCTGGGTGAGACCGAGGGGCAAGTGCGCATCCTCTATGCGTCAGCAGGCGAGGGCAAAGGCGATATTCTGGGGGTGCACATCATGGGGCCGCATGCCAGTGACCTCATCGCCGAGGCTGCCCTGGCCATGCAGCTCAACGCCAGCGTCGATAAAGTTGCGCGCACCATCCATGCGCACCCCACGGTGCCCGAGGCGCTGATGGAAGCCGCCATGAACGCAGGCATTGGCGCCATTCACTTTGAGCAACGTTGATAGACAGGCCAAGCCAGGCTAGGGGCACAGGGATCCAACATGATTGTGGGCGTGCTGACGGTCGACCTGCAGGTGCCCGCCTCACGGTCACTCAAGGATAAGCGACAGGTGGTGCGGTCGCTGGCGGCGCGATTGCGTAACAACTATAACATTGCCGTCGCCGAGGTAGACCACCTCGATAGCTGGCAACTGGTAACGCTGGGCATTGCCGCCGTGTCAGGCGATCTAGCCCATGTGCAAGGTCTGCTGCAACATGTGGTAGACTATATTGGGCGCGAGCACAGCACAGTGCTACTGGATTATGGCACCGAGTATCTCTAGGAGGAGCGGGCATGGCAGAGGCGATGAGCACCGCGCGCGACTGGGCTCTCATCTTGCTGGCCTTGCAGGGGCTGGTTCTCTCGCTGCTGCCGCTCTTCCTTAGCTTCAAAGCCGTCCAGGGGCTGCGTAGCGTCAAGCCCAAAGCGCGCCCGTTTCTGCGGCACGTTCGCGCCGTTGAGAATACCGGGTTAAGGGCGATCGACCAGGTCGGCACGGTCGTAGCGAGGCCCTTTGTGGGGCTAAAGGCGGCCGTAGAAGGTTGGCGTGCCTTTTGGGGCGCCTACCGTCGACGTGCACACTAGGAGCTAGCCATGCGTCGACAGCAAAAGATCATCATCCTGGGTGGGATTGTGGGGGTGGTGCTGGGGATCATCCTTGGCGTGGTGGTGGCCAGGCGCTACACCCGCGAAGAAGGCGCTGTGGGGCGAACCGACGGCAAAAAGCTGCTCAAGGTGGGCATGTCGTTGCTTGGACTCGTGCGTCTCATCCAGGAGCTCTAGACGTCGTCATCTCGGCTGGCGCCGTTGAGTGGCGTCGATAGGCCGATTGCGCCGAGCGTTCATTCAAGTCGGAGGAAGACAGTGTATCAGATCATCGCCAAAGAGACCCTGACGCCGGTGACCAAGATGTTCGTGATCTCGGCGCCAGAGGTAGCTCAAAAGGCCCAGGCCGGGCAGTTTGTCGTCTTGCGTGTACACGAAAAGGGTGAGCGGGTGCCGCTGACCATCGCAGATTATGATCGAGACGAAGGCACGATCACTATCGTTGTACAAGAGATCGGCAAGTCTACGCGCCTGTTAGGCCAACTTGAGCCTGGCGATCGTCTGGCAAGCTTTACTGGCCCGCTGGGGCGGCCCACCGAGATCGAGAACTATGGCACCGTGGTGCTGGTGGGCGGCGGCCTGGGCATTGCGCCCATCTATCCCATATGTCGCAGCCTGCGCGCTGCGGGCAACCACGTCATTGCCATCATTGGGGCGCGCAGCGGCGACCTGCTCTTTTGGGAAGAACGGATGCGCAGTGTGACTGACGAGCTCATCGTCGTCACCGATGATGGCAGCTATGCGCGCAAGGCCCTGGTGACGGTGCCTCTCAAAGAACTGCTCGAATCGGGGCAGACGATCGACCGGGTTTGGGGCATCGGCCCGGCGATTATGATGAAGTTCATTGCGCTGACCTCGCAACCGTTCGGCGTCAAGACCATCGTAAGCCTGAACTCGATCATGGTCGACGGCACTGGCATGTGCGGCGCCTGCCGCGTGTCGGTGGGTGGGCGAACCTACTTTGCGTGTGTCGATGGCCCCGAGTTCGACGGCCATCTGGTAGACTGGGACCTGCTGCTAAGCCGCCAGCGCATGTATCGCGACGATGAGGCCATTGCCCTCGAGCGTTTTTCGCAGCCCGAATCGCAATCTAACAGGGAGGCGCGTTAATGGCGCGATCCAGTCGCTCAAGCATTGCTCGACACTCGATGGCCGAGCAGGAGCCATCGGTACGGATCACCAACTTTGACGAGGTTGCTCTGGGTTATGATCTGACCACCGCCGTCGAAGAGGCCCAACGCTGTTTGCAGTGTCGGCACTCGCCCTGTGTGAGCGGCTGCCCTGTGGGCGTGCGTATCCCCGAGTTCATCAAGGCCCTGCGCGAGGGCGACATGTGGGATGCGGTGGCCAAGCTCAAAGACAAGAACAGCCTGCCGGCTGTCTGCGGGCGTGTCTGCCCGCAAGAGACCCAGTGTGAAGAGGTGTGCGTACTGGCCAAGCGTGGCGAGCCTGTGGCCATCGGTCGGCTGGAGCGTTTTGTGGCCGATTGGGAGCGCGAGCACGGCATCCGCGTGCCCCCTGTGGCGTCGTCCATGGGTAAACGGGTAGCAGTGATCGGCTCTGGCCCGGCGGGCCTCACTGCGGCTGGAGACCTTGCCAAGCTGGGGTACGATGTCGAGGTGCTCGAGGCGCTGCACGAGCCCGGCGGGGTGCTGGTGTATGGCATCCCCGAGTTCCGTTTGCCCAAAGAGATCGTCAAGATCGAGATTGGCTACCTTGAAAGCCTGGGCGTCAAGATCCGAACCAACGTCGTCATCGGTCGGCTGTACAATGTGGCCGAGCTGCTCGAAAGCTATGACGCCGTCTTTATGGGTACCGGTGCGGGCCTGCCTATGATGATGAACATCGCTGGCGAGAACCTCAACGGTGTCTACTCGGCCAATGAGCTGTTGACGCGCGTCAACCTGATGAAGGCCTATCAGTTTCCTGAATGGGACACGCCAGTGCGTGTGGGCGCGCGGGTGGCCGTGGTAGGCGCGGGCAATGTGGCTATGGACTCGGCGCGCAGTGCGTTGCGTCTGGGCGCGAATGAGGTACATATCGTCTATCGGCGCTCGCGAGAAGAGGTGCCGGCCCGCGCCGAAGAGGTGCACCACGCCGAACAAGAGGGCGTCATTTTCGACTATCTCACCAACCCCGTCGAGATTCTGGGCGCTGAGGGCTGGGTCACGGGCATGCGCTGCATTCGCATGTCTTTGGGCGAGCCTGATGCCAGTGGTCGCCGCAGCCCTGTGCCTATCGAGGGCTCCGAGTTCGAGATGGTCGTTGACACCGTAGTCATGGCCCTGGGCACACAGCCGAACCCGCTGGCCTTTAGCCAGGCGCCAGGCCTTGAACGAAATCGTCGTGGCGCCGTGGTGGCCGACAGCGCCACCGGGCGAACGAGGCTCGAGCGGGTGTGGGCGGGTGGCGACATCGTCACCGGCTCGGCCACCGTCATCAGCGCCATGGGCGCCGGGCGAGTGGCGGCCATGGATATGCACGCCTATCTGATGGGGCAGAGCCGCGGGCCGTGGCTGACCGCCGCTGAGCCCGCATGATGAGAAGCATCTGCACGCCACAACCGTGCCGTAGGGAGGCATCTTGATGAACCGACTCGAGATCGAAATCCGTGAGCAGCCCGATGTGCTAACGGGGCTCTTGGCGCAGGGTTGGCCGCAGGTACAAGCCATCGCCGCGGCGCTGCGGCAGCGGAACCCGCGCCACGTGCTGATCGCTGCAAGGGGCAGCTCGGATAACGCGGCAACCTATGCCAAGTACCTGCTGGGGGCTGTCAACCGGCTGCCCGTAGCCATGGCAGCGCCATCGCTCTATACCTACTATGGCGCACCTCCGCGGCTTTGCGACACACTGGTGATCGGGATTTCGCAGTCGGGGCGCTCGCCAGACATCGTCTCAGTGCTGGATGATGCGCGCCAACAAGGTCAGCCGACCCTGGCGATCACCAACAATACTGTCTCTCCTCTTGCCGCCGTTGCCGACTGGACCATCGACCTCCGTGCTGGCGACGAAAAGAGCGTCGCTGCGACCAAAACCTACACCACCGAGCTCTTGGCGGTGGCGATGCTCTCGGTGGCGTTGGCGGGCGATGATGA
>JAAYDS010000143.1 GCA_012729155.1 Chloroflexota bacterium
CCCCGCCGTGGCCACCGGCCTGGCCGATGAGGCCGTGAGCCTGGCGCGCTCGGGCCTGCAAGAGTCGCGCGCGGCCATACAGGCCCTGCGTACTGACCCGCTCACGGCGCTGGGGCTGGTGGGCACTATCCGCGGCGAGCTGCGCAACCTCGAGGCGCGCGCCGGCGTCAACTGCGAGCTGACCGTCTCGGGCGAGGCCATCGACCTGACCAGCGCCGAGGAGCTGGCCGCCCTGCGCATCTGTCAAGAGGCGCTGCGCAACATCGAGCGGCATGCCACCGCCAGCCACGTGACGGTGCGCCTGGCCTATGGCCACGACCGCTTTGACCTGACCATCGACGACGACGGCCAGGGGTTCGATCCGGCCACCTTGCCCGCCGATGCCGAGCGCTTTGGGCTGGCGGGCATGCGCGAGCGCGCCGAGCTGGCCGGCGGTGAGCTGCAAGTGCGCTCGACGCCCGGCCAGGGCACGCACATCGGCCTGATGATGCCAAGGGGGGCCGTATGAGCACCATCCGCGTGCTGCTGGTCGACGATCAGGAGATCGTGCGTCGCGGCCTGGCGGTGATCCTGGGGTTCAGCGAGGGCCTTGAGGTGGTAGGGCAGGCCGCCAACGGCCAAGAGGCCATCGCCCAGGCGGCCGCGCTGCAGCCAGACGTCATCCTGATGGACATCGTCATGCCGGCGCTGGGGGGCATCCCCGCCACGCGGCGCATCCTGGCGGCGCAGCCCGAGGCGCGCATCATCTTGCTCACCACCTACGACAGCGACGACCTGGTGTTCGAGGGCATCAAAGCCGGCGCGCGCGGCTATCTGCTCAAAGACGCGCCCAGCGACGAGCTGATCGAGGCCATCCGCGGCGTGCACGCCGGCGAGGCACGGCTCGACCCGCGCGTGGCCGGCCGCGTGATGGACGAGTTCCGCCGTCTGGCGGCCGCCGCGCCCGCAGCCGCCCCTACTGCAGACGCCGCCACCGTGGTCGGCGAGCTAGAGCCCGTCGCGCTCGAGGCCCTCACCGAGCGCGAGCAGCAGGTGCTGGCCCTGCTGGCCCAGGGGCTGAGCAACAAAGAGATCGCGGGGCGGCTCTACCTCACCGAGGGCACCGTCAAGAACTATGTCAGCGCCATCATCGGCAAGCTCCAGGCCAACGACCGCACCCAGGCAGTGATCACGGCGTTGCGGCGTGGCCTGGTCGAGCTCTAGCAGCCATCAAAGGAGAAGGATCATGGCAGAGCGAATCGTCCTCATCGGCGCGGGCAGCGCCCAGTTCGGGCTGGGCACGCTCACCGACCTGTTCCAGTCAGAGCCGCTGCGCGGCAGCACCATCGTGCTGCTCGACATCAACCCCACCGCGCTCGAGCGCGTGCGCCAGCTCGCTCAGCAATACCTCGACCAGCACAAGCTGCCCTACACGCTGCTGGCCACCACCTCGCGCGACGAGGCCCTGCCCGGCGCCACCTTTTGCGTCAGCTCTATCGAGGTGGGCAGCCGCTTTGAGCTGTGGGAGCAAGACTGGAACATCCCGCTGCAATATGGCATCCGCCAGGTGTATGGCGAGAACGGCGGCCCCGGCGGCCTGTTCCATTCGCTGCGCATCATCCCGCCCATCCTGGCCATCTGCGGCGACGTGCTGCGCCACTGCCCCGAGGCGTATGTGTTCAACTTTTCGAACCCCATGAGCCGCATCTGCACCACTGTGGGCCGCAAGTACCCCGACCTGCGGCTGATCGGCCTGTGCCACGAGGTGGCCTCGCTCGAGCGACACCTGCCGGCCATGCTGGGCGTGCCCTTTGAAGAGCTGGAGCTGGACCCCGCCGGCCTCAACCACTTTACCTTTTTGCTGGCGGCGCGCTACCGCTCTACCGGCAAAGA
>JAAYDS010000144.1 GCA_012729155.1 Chloroflexota bacterium
AGAGGCTACATGCCGTTGGCGGTGGCGCCCGCAGTCATCTATGGCTCCAACTCAAGGCCAACATCTGCGGCCTGCCCCTGAACGTGCCAGACGTCACCGAGGCGGCCGCACTGGGCGCGGCGCTCCTTGCGGGAGTAACGGCAGGCGTGTATGCCGACTTGCCTGCGGCCGTGGCTGCCACCGTACGTACGGCGCACACTGTCGAGCCTCAAGCCGATATGCAGGCGCGCTATGGGGAGCGTTACGCGCTGTATAGCGAGCTATACCCACGCCTGGCCGAGCTGCTGCATCGTCTGTAGCGCCGCCACTCCACAAGAGACGGGCAGCCCTCGAGGGCTGCCCGTCTGTGTTAGCTCTGTCCTTCATCCAGAAGGACGAAATCCGGACCTCATCAAGCGTCGCCTTCGACGAACGTCAGGTTGGGCATGGTAGCGATGGTCGCCTGCAGCGCGGCCCTGATCTTGAGCCTGACGCGCCATATCTCGGCCCCGCTGGCCCCTTCGACTGGCCCCAATAGCGCATCTATCAGCTCGTGCGCGGTGATCCCCGAGCGCAACCGGCCAGGCCGCGCCGCCGCCAGCTGACGAGCCACTTGCTCGATGCGTTCGGGCGTCAACGTAGCGACCAGGCCTGCCACCTGCTCGTCCAGGTTCGGCGACCGGTCGGCCTCGCCCATCACCGCGCGTCCCCTCGTGGGCCAAAGGTCTTCCAGGCCAGCCCGGCCACCAGCAAGAGCCCGCCTGCCAGGCCAACCGTCATCCCCACAATGCTTCCTGCGCGTTGCAGATCATCAGGTGTAGCCGAGCGCCCGGCAACGTTGACAGCGTTGCCTTCTTGATCGACGAGGCGCACGCCCAGCGCCCCTGACATCACGCGCACCGTGGCAGCACGCGCCGGCGCCTCCAGCAGGCGCCCCTCGGTGCGTTGTACACGCTCAGCCCCCAAACTGTCGGCCCGACGGAGCTCGGCGGCCACCTTCATCAGCCCAGCGCTGGCCCAGGCCGGAACCGCCATGGCCAGGCGCCGCATGTGCTCGCCGAAACGCCCTTCAGGAGCATGGGCCAGTTCAGCGCTCAGCCAGCGATAAGCCAGGGCCGCTGGCAGCCCGCCAACGGCATAGTAGAACAGCGGCGCCACGGCGTGGCTGTTGGCCTGAGCCGCCACACGGCTGGTGGCTACCTGCGCCATCTCGGTCGCGTCAAGCGAATCGCACGGCACTGCGGCGAGCACAGGAGAGCGGCTCCAGATCTCGCGCGCAGTGCCTATATCGTCACGCGCAAGCGCAGCCGATACCTGGCGCGCTGCTTTGCGAACCGCCTCAACGCTCAGAACCTCCTTTAGCAGAAGCGCTTCGGCAGCCAACCCGAGCCCCTCTGGCAAGGCGCGGCTCCACTGCTCCAGCGCCCGCCCCGCAACAGCGCTGCCGGTCGAGCCGGTGATGGCCATCGGCCCGACCACGCCTGCCCGAGCCAGCGGTCTGAGTCGTGTCGTCAGCCAGGCGCCTGCCCCTGAGACGCGCTCGCCGACACTCGTCGGCATCTGAACGCCCAGCAGATCAAACCCTACGGCCAGCCCGGCCACCACAGCGCGCCGCCAGAGTCCCCTCATCGTGCCCTCCGTCTATCTTGTCGCGCTCAGTATACCGGCTGCATCGCGCTGTCGCAAGCACCGCAAAGCAAAGAGGGCGTCGCTGTAGCGACGCCCTCTTTGAGGCCGCTGTCAGTCCGACCTTACTTGTAGTAGGTAGCGATCTGGTCGCGCATGAACTCGAGCGCGAGCTGCGCGTTCATCTCGACCCAGTCGATGCCCATGTGCTCGTGCTTTTCGTTCAGCGCCGGGTGGCAGTACTCAAAGTTGACAAAGCCCTTGTAGTCGATGTCCTTCATGGCCTTGACAAAGGCAGGATAGTTGATCTGCGCCCCGCCCCAGTTGACGGGTTTGCAGAACACCTTGCCATCCTCGCCCCGGCGGAACTCGCCGCCAAAGTGCGAGATCGACTGCCGCTTGCCCACTGTCAGCGCGGCCTCGCGCACAAAGTCGGTCTCTTGCGAGACCATCATCGGAACATCGAGCACGCACTTGAGGTAAGGCGAGTTGACCTCTTCGACCAGGTCGTACATGTCCTTCCAGTGACGCACCAGCGGATGATGGTTCTGCAGCGCCACGGTGACACCGAACTCTTTGGCGAAATCGGCCGCCTCGGCGAGGCAGTCGCGCACCATGTTCCAGCGCTCTTCGCGCGTGACGCAACCGTCAAAGGCGTGCCAGCCGGCTCGCGCAAACTCGTACGAGCCCACACCGTGGATGAGCGTGACGCCGGGCCACGCCGCAAACAGGCGCACCACGCCGCCGCCCAAATCGCCACAGAGTCGGCACTGCTCCTTGACCATCAGCAGTTGCGACTCGCGGTGCTCGGGCACCGGGCTGGCAAAGTCGTTGTTGCTGGCCACACCGGCGATCTCCAGGCCCAGGTCGGCTGCCTCTTTGACGATCTCTTTGCGCTGCGCGGCGCTCAGGTCCATCGGGTTGGCGTGCGGCCGCTTGCCGTCAAACTCAACACCATCGTACCCCATGCGTGCAGCCGTCTGCATGAACTCGCTCAGCGTCTTGGCCGGCCCATCATACCAGACACCCAAAAACGTGATACTGTACAATCCGACTTTCATCTTGCCTCCTCTAGGCGTGCACTGTAACCCACTAACGCCTCGCGCTTCGACCGCCAGCTATTGGTCGGTGCGCACCATCACCTTGAGACCCTGTTGCGCGGCCACGATGTCGAACCCTTCTTTGACCTGCGCCAGCGGCAGCTCGTGGCTGATCAGCTCTTCGACCTTGACAGCGCCCTGCGACATGAACAACAGCGCACTGTAAAAGTCCATCGGCGTATAGTCGTGGCTGCCCGTCAGGCGGATCTGCTTGTAGTGGACCACGTTTGGATCAAGCGGGAAGGTCGTCGGCGGATAGGTGCCGGCGAAATAGTTCACCGAAGCGCCGATGGCCGCCATGTCGAGCGCCTGCTCTTCAGCACGACGGTTGCCCACCGCCACGATGACCGCGTTCGCCCCGTAGCCGTTGGTCAGGTCTTTGACGGCCTGTACCGCGTCTACCTCGCCGGGGTTGATGACCTCATCAGCCCCCAGCGCCTTGGCCTTGGCCAGACGCTCGGCGTTCATCTCGCTGACGATCACACGGGCGCCGCTGTGCCGCGCCAACTGCATGTGCATCAGGCCGATGGGCCCCGCGCCGATCACCACTACATCGTCGCCATAGTTGATCATCGTCCAGCGGTTGCCGTTGATGATGCACGCCAGCGGTTCGGCAAAGGCTGCCTGAACAAAGCTCAGGTTCTCTGGGATGCGATAGAGCGCCTGCTGCACCGAGGCGCCGTACTCGCAGAAACCGCCGCGGGGGCGGTACCGGCCGATGTTTTCGCAGTAGTTGTGCAGGCCGCGCACGCAATAGTAGCAGGTGCCACACATCACGCGCCAGCTCGGGGCCACACGATCCCCCACCTTCCACCCCTCGACGGCGGGGCCCACCTCGACGATTTCGCCGGCCCACTCGTGCCCTGGTGTAAACGGATAGGCCCGCCCGCCACGCGTGCCGGTGTAGGCGCGCAGGTCGCTGGGGCATACGCCGCAGGCGTGGATCCTGATCAGCACCTCGTCGGGCGCCTGGATGCTATGGCGCTCGATCTCCTCGACACCCATCTCGCCGACCCCATAGATGCGGGCCGACCTCATCATCTCTGGCATTTCGTTGCTCCCTTCGCTATCGTCTCTCTTGCCTTGCGCCGCGCTAGAGCGGCAGTTTGATCGAGCAGCCTTCGCGTGCCGAGATGTAGGCCGCCTCGATGACCTCTTGCGTATGCCGCGACCACTCCAGGCTCGCCGCGCCACTGGCCGTCTGCTTGTGCTCGAGCATCCGCACAAAGTAGGCCGCCTCTTGCAGGTTGCGCACGCCGCGCGGCCAGGTCACTGTCTCCCATGAGGGTTCGCTGCCGCTGTGATTGACGCGCGAGAACACCTGCGCGTCCTCATAGCCGATCATGACGGTGCCCTCGGTGCCGTGCACCGAGCGGCCGTATTGCACGCGGCCGACCTGCCCCCATTTGGCGTCGATCATGCCCAGCATGTTGTTCTCAAACCGCAAGATGGCCACCGCGTTGTCCTCAACGTCGGCGGGCAAATAGTCGCGCCAGCCCTGCTGCGTGGTATAACACGACACCTCGGCCACACGCCCGAACCAGTCAGTGAACATCGAGATGGCATAGCAGGCCTCGTCGACGAACGAGCCACCACCATTGCGCTTGGCATCGATCAGCCACTCGCAAAAGTAGCTCGAAAGGCCGATCTCGATGGGGCCACCATGGCCGATCGAGGCCTTGGCCAGATAGGGCTGCCCGATGCGGCCCTCGTCAATCCACCCTTTGATGGATTGGTAGCTATCCGTAAAGAACGGGTGATAGGCGACCATCGCAAGGATGCCGCTGGCATCGACCGCGGCCACGATGCGGTTGGCCTGCTCCAGGTTGGCCGACATGGGCTTGTCGAGGCACACGTGAATGCCGCGCTCTGCAGCGGCCTCGGTGACGTCCGCCTTCATGGCGTTATCACCGCAGACGACGATGGCGTCTGGCTTGACCTCATCCATCATGCCCAGGTGGTCGCTATAGGCCGCCGGAATGCCGAACTCGGCCTGCCCTTTGTCGCGCAGCTCCTGGTGCACGTCAGACAGGGCCACCAGGTCGACCTCTGGCTGCAGCTTGAAGGCATTGCCCATGCTCCACACATGGTCGCTCGAGAGATCGACGATTGCGATGCGAAACTTGTCTGCCATGGTTCCTCTCTGATGCTAGGGGTTGATGACGACTTTGATGGCGTTCGAGTTGCCTTTGTCATCGGCGGCGGCAAATCCCGCGCCGATCTCGTCCAGCGAGAAGCGATGGGTGATCAGCACCTGCGGCTGCAGCAGCCCGTCGGCCAGCATGTCCAGGGCGATCTTGAACTCGGGTACACCGTTCCAGAGTGCATAGCTCCAGCAGGGGTGCAGCGACACCTCGCGGCGGTGGATCAGGCGCATGTTGAGCGCTTGCGGCTGCGAGTACATGCCGATGAATACCACCTTGCCGCCAGTGGCCGCCATCTGCAAGGCTGGCTCAAAGGTCGCGCCGCGACCGCCCACGGCCTCGACTACGACCTCGACACCCTGTCCCCCTGTCAGGTCTTGAACGGCCTCCACAGGGTCGCATGCGGTGACGTCGATCGCTGTCATACCGAGTTTTTCTGCCGCTGCCAGCGTGTGAGGGCGGTTTGCCAGCACAATCACCTGCCTGGCCCCTGCCTTGGCGTACACCTCCGCAGCCGTCAGGCCGATGGCCCCCGCGCCGTACACCACGACCGAATCCATCGGCGTTACCGGCGCCAGGTGCAATGCATGCACGCCGCAAGAGTAGACATCCAGAATGCTGGCGTCCTCGATGCTCACGTGATCAGGCAACGGAAAGACCTTGGCCGCGTCTTCGAGCGAATACTCGGCAAAGCCGGTCGAATGCACCTGCTTGCCGTTACGCTGCCCCAGATAGGCGCACAGATGATAGTCGCCGCGTCGGCAGAAGCGACATACGCCGCAGCCGATCAGGTGCCGTGGCTCAACGCCCACGCGTTGCCCCACCTTGAGCGTCGTCACCTCTGGCCCCACCGCGACCACCTCGCCGGCCAGCTCATGACCGTTGAGGCGTGGCCCCCCTGGCGTCGGCGGACGGTTGCCCCGATAGCCATGCAGGTCGCTCCCGCAGATGCCCGCCGCCAGGACGCGCACCAGCACTTCACCGGGCCCCGGCTCGGGCGTAGGCACCGTCTCGACACGGATATCGGCGCCACCATAGAACAGTGCAGCTTTCATCGGCCTCTCCTAGTCAAATCTCGCTGGCAGGCCAGCGGGCAAGAGCGCCAAAACGCCCCGCAAGCCCTCACACTCGCAGCCCTCGACGTCCGCATCGCTGATGGTGAGCAGGCCGTGGCCCGTCTTGACCACCAACCCCTGACCGGCAACGCCCATCACCTGGCCCGGCTCGCCCGGGAGGCTGTCCATGCCCGGCACCGCCTCGGCCACTGCTGCACGCACGTTCACGCGTTGCCCCGCCAAGAAGGCGTACGAAGGCTGTGTCCAGCCGCCCTCGCCGCGCGGCATGGTGAGCGTGCGTACGCGCAGAGCCAGCTCTTTGGCGGTGCGCGTCCACTTGATGCGCGAATGCCATGGCTTCCAGCTCACATAGCTGCTCTCGACGCCAGGCACCTGGTTCTGTGGCAACCGCGGTGCCTTACCCTCGCGAATAAGGGGCAAGTTCTCGGCAAAGATGCGGTGCCCCTCTTCTGACAGTTTCTTTGAGCTGGTGCGACCGGTGTCATCGGGCAGCACGGGGATCGACCCTTGCGCGATCACGTCACCCGTATCGATGCCTGGATCGACAAAGTGCAGCGTGATCCAGTTGCACTCGTCGCCACGGATCATGTGCCAAAAGCTCGGCGTCATGCCTCGGCCGGCTGGCAACCGCGAGGGGTGCTCGTTAACGCAGCCCAACCGCGGGATCTCGAGCAGCTCGCGCCTGAAAATGACCGCATAATGCATCGAAACGATCAGATCTGGCGCCAGCTTGCGGATGATCTCGATGAACTCGGGCTTGTTGACGTCGCCCATCGCCGGTTGGTAGACGGGCAGAAAGTTGCGATCTGCCGTCAGCTTGACAGAGGTCTTGGGGTCCATGCCGGGCCGTGGGTCGCCAGGGCTGGTGACTACCGCCACGACCTCATCGCCCTGGTCGACCAGCTCTTGCAGGCACAGTGCACCCGTATATCCATTGACGATCGCTACCACACGCATGATCCATCTCCTTGTAACACTGGCACTCGCGCATAGAGTGGCGAAACGCGCTCCTCGAGCTCTGCGTACACCTCATAGATGCGCCCGTATTGCTCATAAGCTAACCCATCTGGCTCGGCCCTGTCAACGTAGCGTACGGCCTGGCTCACGCCGTCAGCCACGCTGCCATAGACACCGGCGCCCACGCCAGCCAGAATAGCCACGCCTAGCGCCCCTGCCTCGATCTCTTCGGGGATGATCAGCGCCACACCTGTGGCGTCGGCGATGATCTGCCGCCAGATCGGGCTTTTGACTCCGCCCCCCACGGCCACAACCTCGGGTAAGCGCTCGTCGGTGAGCTGGTCATAGATCGAACGCAGGTGCAAGGCGCAGCCCTCGAGCACTGCCCGCACCACGTGCGCCGGATGATGCGCCAGCGTCAGCCCAAAGAGCGTGCCCTTGGCCAGTGGGTCTGACACGGGGCCGCGCTCACCCATCAGATGAGGCAGGAACACGAGGCCACAGGCCCCCACAGGCACCTGTGCGGCCGCCTCGAGATAACGGGCATAGTCGTCACTGCGAGCGCCCTCGTCGCCACGCCCACTGAGTAGATCGACGACCCACTTGAGCGCTGCACCTGTGGTGGCCGTCGAGCCAAAGCGCCCCTTGCGCCTTTGAGGGGGCGCAATCCAGCTCGCCGTGCCGATGTACATGCAGGTGAGGTTGTTCTGCGTGGTGCCGGCGCCCAAGCGTGTAGCAGGCACATCACCGGCGCCTACCACAACAGGCGTACCCGCCAGCAGGCCCATGGCCGCCGCAGGCTTGGCCAGCAGACCGCCGGCCACCGTTTCTGGCGGTACGATGGGGGGCAGCTTGTCGCGCGAGACGCCCACGATGTCCAGAATCGGCCCTGCCCAGTCGCCTTGACGCCCGTCGTACATGCCTGTGCCCCCGGCATCGCCAGGGTCAGTCGCCACCTGGCCGGTGAGCCGCCACCGCACATAGTCTTTGATGGGTAAGAACCAGCGTGCTTGCTCTACCAACTCGGGGCGGTGTTCCACCAGCCAGCGCAGCTTGGGCGCCGACATGGTGGTGCTCATGTGCGCGCGGCCATACAGCCTGTCTAGCAGGTCGCCATATGTCTCGGTCATCCAGGCTGCCTGAGGGGCACAGCGCTGATCCATCCACAGCATGGCGTTATCGAGCACCCGCCCGTGGTCGTCTATGGGCACCAGGGCGTGCTGCAAGCCGCTCAGACTGATGGCCAGCACCTGCTCGGGGCGCACGCCCGTGCGCTGCAGGCAGTCGTTCACAGCCCGCAGCGCAAGGTCGTAACGCAACTCGGGCTCAACCTCTGCCATGTAAGGGCCCGGTGTGAGCACCGGCGGTTCATAGCGCGCCTCGCCCACGCGCCGGCCACTAGCATCGAACAAGATCGCACGGACGGTGGTGGTTCCGATATCGATAGCCAACAACAAACCGTCGCGCTCGCTTCGCGACGGCTCGGGCCTGGTTTCAGCTTGCCCCATGTGCTACCCTCGCACCAAGTTGTTTGGCCGACTGCGCACGAGAACGCTCACTTTCAGCCATATGCGTGCATTCTAGTGCACCGTTTGCGTCGCTGTCAAGCGCGTCTTTCGGGCTCGTTCGACCACGTCTGGTTTAGCACAGGCATGTCGAC
>JAAYDS010000145.1 GCA_012729155.1 Chloroflexota bacterium
ATGTTCAGTCCTGAGCAGATGCAAGAGATGCTCCCCGAATCGGTGGCCTCGGCGCCGGACTTGGCCATACGCTGGGTGCTCTCCAACCCCGCCGTGACGGTGGCCCTCTCGGGCATGAACACCATGGAGATGATCGAGCAGAACGTCGCCTCTGCAGAGCGTGAGGAGCCCTTTAGCACCGCCGAAACCCAGGCGGTGACGGCCATGCTGCAAAAGCTGCAGTCGTTTGCCGATCTGTACTGCACCGGCTGCGGCTACTGTATGCCCTGCCCCAACGGCGTCGACATCCCCGGCAACTTTCTGCTTATGAACTATGCGCGCGTCTATGGCATGAAGGACTATGCGCGTGAGCAGTACGCCCGGTTGCTCAAGGGAGAAGAGGTCTGGCTACAGGGGGTGCGCATCAGCGGACTCTCGGCCGATCGGTGCGTCGAGTGTGGCGTCTGTGAGCCCAAGTGCCCGCAGAATATCCCCATCATCGACCAGCTTAAGGAGACGCATGAGGCGCTCAGCGCCTAGCGCGCACACATACCGAGAGGGCGGGGACATCCTGCCCTCTCTTTGTATGTTGCCATCGGCAGCCGCTTGAGACAGGGCCGTGCGGTTGTGCTCAGACAAGTGCGCGTCTATACTCGCTCACAGTCACAATGATCGGCGCTGCGACAGCGAGTCCTGGCCAGTTCAGGTGCAGCCTCAATCAGTCGTGATGCCCCCAGAAAAGTGACTGCCCAGTATGGGGTCAGTTGCTGTTGGATGCGCTGGCGACTGAGCCGGCTGTGCCTGCTTCGTCTACGCGTCGCTGCATCTGCCGCCCGCGGGTGAGGTGAAAAGAGATGCCCAACCCCCCCATTTGGAAGCGCGCCTACTGGTCGGCCTACCTAGCGTGGCATCTGGCACAGCAACCACCGCTACCCTATCTGCCGCCCGACCGCCTACAGGCTCGCCAGGATGCTAACGTGCGCCGGATGGTGGCCTATGCCTATCGTTGGGTGCCGCACTATCGCGAGACGATGAGCCGTCTGGGCCTCACGCCCGATGACATCCGCTGCGCGGATGATCTGCGACGCCTGCCAATCATCGAGATCGCCGATCTCCAGAATGCTCCCCAGCGATATCGCTCAACCCAGTTCGCAGATGACGATCTATTGCGCGTGGGGTCTGGGGGATCTTCTGGCACTCCACACCATATCTGGCACGACACCGCCGCGCTGTTGCAGAGTGCAGCGCATAGCCGACGTGATGCCGCCGCCAGCCGTCAGCCGCTGGGCAGGCGATCAAGTTATCGCCAACTCGAGCTAAGCTCACCGCACGGCACCGGCGTGGCGGTACGCAGATTCACGCGTGCCAAGGCGCTCTACCCGCCCCGCGAGCCCGTGCAGCGGCTGGTACTGTCGTTGGGCGACCCGCCCGAGGTTAACCTGCCCAAGATCAACGCCTTTTGCCCCGACGTACTATCAGGGTATGGCTCCTATTTCGGGCGCCTGTTCGACTATGCTCGTGAGAGTGGACAGGCCCTGCACCGGCCCGCCGTGATCGTATACGGCTCAGAGGCTATGCCCATCTCTGCCCGACGTATGCTCGTCGAGGAGTTTGGCATTCCGGTATTCAGCGTCTACCAGACCATCGAGGCGTTCAAGCTTGGGTTCGAGTGCGAGGCTCACCGCGGCTACCACATCAACCACGACTGCTATGCGCTGCGCATCGTGGCCAGCGATG
>JAAYDS010000146.1 GCA_012729155.1 Chloroflexota bacterium
CCCGATGCTACCCAAGAAGAGATTGAGCGTGTTGCCAGGGCTGCCGCGGCGCACGAATTCATCATCGGCTTCCCCAACGGCTACGACACCGAGGTGGGTGAGCGCGGCGTGACGCTATCTGGCGGGCAGAGGCAACGCATTGCCATCGCCCGGGCTTTGCTGCTCGATCCACGCATCCTCATCCTCGACGACGCCACCTCAAGCGTAGATACCGATACCGAGCTCAAGATCCAGGCGGCACTAGACACACTCGTGGCTGGGCGCACCACCTTTGTGATCGCGCAGCGCGTGTCTACCGTACGCAACGCCGACCTGATTCTCGTGATCAACCGGGGGCAACTCGTTGCTACCGGCACCCATCGACAGCTGATCAGAGAGTCGGGCATCTACGCCGAGATCTACCACCGCCAGTTGCGGCAAGACCTCTCAGAGACGGAGGTGGCATAATGGCGTTTAGCTTTACCCCTGGTGGCGGGCGTGGCGCGCATCTGCACGTCAGCGACTTTGAGGATGTGACCGGCAAGGCCTTTGATCGCAAGATCACGATGCAGCTCCTGGCCTACCTCAAGCCCTATCGGCGCGAGATGATCTGGGGTGTGTTTCTCATGTTCGTCGGCTCTGGCCTGGCACTATTGACCCCCTATCTGATCAAGCAGGCTTTTGATGTACACATTGCGACGGGAGATGCCAAGGGGCTTTCGCTGATCGCGCTGGTGACCCTTGCGGCCTATGGTCTTGAGATGGCCACTACATGGCAGCGCAGTCTGACGCTACAGACGGTGGGGAACAGGATCCTCAACACGATGCGAGGTGAGCTGTTTGCACACTACCAGCGGCTGAGCATGAGCTACTTTGACAAGCATGGCACTGGCTCGCTCATCTCGCGCGTCCTCAGCGATGTGGGCGTGATCAATGAACTGCTTTCGCAGGGCCTCATCACCATGCTAAGCGATATCGTGATGCTGGTGAGCATTGTGGCCGTGATGCTCGTGCTAAACGCGCGCCTGGCCCTGCTGACCTTCTCGGTGCTGCCGGTGATGGTGGTAGCCACCGTGCTCTTTGGTCGCCGAGCGCGTGTGGCCTATCGGAACACCCGCGAAAAGGTCAGTATCCTCACAGGCAGGCTTGCCGAAGACATTAACGCCATGCGTGTGGTGCAGGCCTTTACCGAAGAGGAGCGCATGGGGAATGAGTTTGCCCAGATCAACCGCGAGAACCGCGATGCCAACGTTGAAGCGGCCAAGCTGGCGTCCATATTCACGCCGTCCATCGAGGTGCTGAGCACACTGACCACTGGCATTATCCTCTGGTTTGGTGGGCGTGCTGTATCGCAAGACACGGTAACATTGGGCGTCATCGTGGCTTTTCTGAGCTATACCTCGCGCCTCTTTCAGCCTATCCTCGACCTGAGCATGATGTACAACACGTGGCAATCGGCCATGGCCGGTGGCGAACGCATTCTGGGCATTCTGGCCGAGACACCAGACATTCAGGACAGACCAGACGCCCTCCCTCTGCCCGATACAGAAGGGCACGTCGAGTTTCGCGATGTGCATTTCCGCTACATCGAGGACACGCCCGTTCTGCAAGATGTCTCCTTTGAGATTCTACCGGGAGAAACTGTGGCGCTGGTGGGGCCGACGGGCGCTGGGAAGACGACGATTGCTTCGCTGCTATCGCGCTACTATGACGTCAGCGAAGGGGCTATCCTGGTCGATGGCATCGATACCCGCGACATCAAGGTGGCCGAGTTACGACAGCAGCTGGGCGTGGTGCCGCAAGAGCCGTACCTGTTCGGGGGCACCATCGCCTACAATATCGCGTTCGGCAAGCCCGATGCAACAATGGACGAGATCATCGCTGCGGCCGAGGCGGCGAACGCGCACGACTTTATCGCCAGTCTGTCGCGTGGTTATGACACCGAAGTGCAAGAGGGCGCCACGAACCTCTCTCTGGGCCAACGGCAGCTGGTCTGCCTGGCGCGGGTGATCTTGGCAGAGCCGCATATCCTGATCCTCGACGAAGCCACTTCGAGCGTCGATCTGCGCACCGAGGGGCTCATCCAGGATGCCCTTGAGAAGTTGATGGCCGCACGCTCAAGCCTGGTGATCGCCCACCGGCTGGCCACAGTGCAGCGAGCTGACAAGATTCTGGTGATCGATGCCGGGCGCATTGTTGAGCGTGGCACGCACGCCGAGCTGCTCGAGGCCGAAGGCCTCTATGCCAAGCTGTACGTTTCGCAGTTCATCGCCGACTAGGCGACTCGAAACTATACACTCTAAAGATGCTAGGAGGTCGCGTGGAGATCGATCGTGCACTTTGCAGGTTCGCGCATGATGGGCGGGTCGCACTAGGGATGATCGTCGACGGGCAGTTGTATGACCTTTCGGCCATAGACGCTGGTCGCTATGGCTCGCTGGCCGTATGGCTGCAGTATGCGGCTGGTCGTGAGCGGCAGGCCATCGACGAACTGCTGTCACTGGCCGGCTCCATCTCGCCGCTTGGCAGTGTCAGCGAGATGCCCCACGGACAGGGCGGCTTGCGGTTCTGCAAGCCGATCGATAGCCAAGAGGTATGGGCCTTTGGGGTAACATACGAGATGAGCCGCGAGGCACGCATGCGCGAGTCAGAAGAGCCCACCATCTATGGTCGTGTCTATCAGGCCGATCGCCCCGAGGTGTTCTTCAAGGCCACCCCCCATCGCGTGGTGGGGCCCGGCGAGGCAGTCGCCATTCGCGGTGACTCGAACTGGGATGTGCCAGAGCCCGAGTTGGCCTTTCTGGTGACGCCGGCCTTTGGCATCGTGGGGTATACGATTGGCAATGATATGAGCTCGCGCGATATCGAAGGGCAGAACCCCCTCTATCTCCCGCAGGCCAAGGTATATGATCGCTGCTGCGCGCTGGGTCCGTTCATCCGGCTGGCGACCGACTTTGATCCGCTGGCCCTGGGCGTCTCTTGCGCTATCGAGCGCGATGGCGCGGTTGTCTTTGCGGGAGAGACCAGTACGTCGCGGCTGCACCGCTCCCTTGACGAGATGGCAGCTTGCCTGAAGCGGTGCAACTCTGTGCCGGCAGGTGCTTTTGTGTTGACCGGCACTGGCATCGTACCGCCAGATGACTTTACGCTGGCGCCAGACGACGTGGTCCGCATTACCATCGAGGGGCTGGGCGAGTTATGCAATCCCGTGGTACGGCTCGTCGTGTAACCACGACCTGGCATTGGCACATCGCGCGGGCGGCCCTCAAGAGCCGCCCGCGTTTGCTGTGGCCAAGAGTTCCGCCAGAGAGCCGTCCCAGGCTTCAGGTCCACGCGTTAGCTTGGCGATGCGCACGTCGCCAAAACGTGGCAGAAGGGCGGCGAGCTCGACAGGCACCTGTTCCCAGCGATCTGTGATGATGGCCTCTCGGAGGCGATCGGCGGCAGGCTGTACCCATTCCCACTCGAGACGAAAGCGATCAGCCTTGAGAAAGTAGTTACGCTTTTCCCAGGCATCGCAGGTGGTCTCAACGGTGCTGTTGATGCGGTCTAGCTCGAGGACGATCGCGGCGGCCATGTCGCGAGACTCGCCGTCCAGCGAACGCTTGGTCACCATCTGCCGCAATATCTCGGCGATGGTGCGTCGAGCGGCGTTGCGAACACTACCAGGACTGCTACTGTTGATGACTCGGCTCATGGGTTGGTTCCTCAGGCAGATTGCGCTCTGCGGCCGCGATCATAGATGGGGCCATAGGTATTTCGGTCAAAGGGCACACAGCCTGTCTGCCCATGGTCACGCATGATTTGCGTGCAGCAACTGCAGGTCAGGCAGGTGCGGTGTGGATCGAGTGAGCCATAGACGAGCAAGTCGTGGGCAAACTCGGGGTAAGCCAGCGCCCCGCGACCAACGCCGATGATATCCGCGCCGGCGCGTTCGAGCACGCCGGCGCCAACATTGCCCAGGTGATGGCGCAGCCACGAGTATCCTGTGCCCATCACCACAAGGCGAGGCTCAGCGCGCTTGACGGCGGCGGCGAGATCGAGCAGCCGTGAGACGCCGTACAGAGGGTGCTCGTCGGGCGTTGGCGCACCGATGACGTTGCGGTCAAAGGGGCGGTTGACGTGGGGCGAGTGATACGGGTTGCCGGCGGTGACATTGATCAGGCTGACTCCGGCGCCATAGAGTAAACGTACCAGACGCAACGGCTCAGTCAGATCGGGCAGGCCGGTGCAGGTCTTGTCTACGCCCCAGCCCCAGGGGTAGGGGTGCGCATCAAAGATGTTGAGCCGTATCGTGATCTGCAGGTCAGGCACGGCATCGCGGATGCGCCGCACAGTCTCGAGCAAGAAACGTGTACGATTCTCGAACGAGCCACCATATCGACCCGGACGGGTGTGCGCCGCCAGCAGCTCTGACAGCAGGTAGCGGTGGCAGCTCTTGATGTCCACACCATCAAAGCCGATGTCAGCGGCAAGGCGCGCCGCCGCGATGTAGCTGTCTTGCAGGCGGTCGAGCTCGGCATCGCCGATGAGCGGATGGTCAGGCCGAATGCCCATGACGTCGTCCAGCACGCCGTCATGGTGGGCCAGAATGGGTGCACTGTGGTCGACGGGCCGGCTGTAGCGCCCCGAGTGGGCCAGCTGAATAACCGTAAAGGGCCGGTGATGGGGGCCAAAGGCATCGGCCGCGGCGCTCATCGTCTGTTGTCGCAGCAACGCCAACGACGACGCCGTTTGTGGTGAAAGGCAGAGTTGCCTGGGGTTGGCACGCGCTTCGGCGGTGACGGCTGTGGCCTCGAACCATATCAGCCCGGCGCCGCCGCGCGCAAACCGCAGGTAACGTCGGTGGGTGAGGACATCCGGGCTGCCATCGACCGTGCCATCGCAGCCTTCCATCGGGTGGATGCCCAGTGCATTGGGTGTCTTGGCTGCACCGATACGCACAGGCTGCGCCAGCCGCGACAGATCGCTTACATACGGTAGGTCAATCGATAGACGCGCAGCTTCATCTAGTAGCTGCTCACTGGTCCGATAGCGAAACCTGCTATGGCTCAAGAGCGCCCTCACCATGACTGATGGCCAACCTTACCATCGGGCTGCCGGATTGTCAATCGCTCCGCTGGTTTGACGCCACGCGGCCGATGTGTCAATGTTGAGCACCCTATGCACGAGGTGAACATGCACGGCTGGCTCGATGGTGAAGCGCTGGCTGAAGTGACAGGCGTGGTGGTGCCGGCCTACTTTTCAGCGCGGACCGATGATGAAACGGTGACGCAGCTGCTGCACATGACCCTGGCTGACCTGCCACGAGTGGTGACGCCAAGCGCCGTGGTTCTGGTAACCGATGGCGATGATCGCACCGCCCGCCTGGCTGAGGCGCTCTTGCCCCGGTTGGCGCAGGGGATGCGCCTGCTGCGTCTGCCCGAGAACCAGGGCAAGCTTGGCGCTATGCGGGCTGGCACCAGGGCTCTACTCGACGCGCATTCGCAGGTTCGTTATCTGGCCTACCTGGATGGCGATGGTGACCACATGGCCGCGGTGGTGCCTCGTCTGGTGCGAACGGCTGCACATGTGGCGCAGGCGCGTGGCGTCGCCGATGTGCTGGTCATTGGCAGCCGTGCCAGTCGCACACGCCCTATGGGCTGGCTGCGCGGTGAGCTCGAGGAGTTGCTCGACCAGGTGACGGTTGACGCGCTCACATACACCCTGGCGCGCCAGGAGCGTGTACTCGACGTCTCATGTCTGCTGCCTGGCCGGGTGTGCGATATCAGCAGTGGCTTCAAGGTCTACTCGAGGAGCCTGGCCACCAGCGTCGTGGCCGCCGAGCCGCAGTTCACAGGTACACTGTCGCGCTCTGATTACGATCACTATGGACCGGAGACGATGTGCGTCGTCGAGGCGGCTCTGATGGGCGCAACCCTGATCGAGGCGCAACGCCCCACCTGGGATGGGCAACCGACGACCGCTTTTGGCGAATTCCGTGTCGTTGCCCTGTACGGCGAATTGCTGGCCTGGGTATGGCAACGGCTCGACATCTCTGTAGAGAACGCTGCCGCCATGTTCGACAATCGCGCGCCCGCTCGCGAGCTGCGCACTACTGGCGATGGCACCCAAGCTCTGGGCCAGGTGCGTCAGTACGCCCTGGAGCGTCTGCAGGCATGGCG
>JAAYDS010000147.1 GCA_012729155.1 Chloroflexota bacterium
CGACGGCAGACAGACACCCCCCTCTCCCGGCGAAGGCACGGCGAGCCCTGTGCTGGCTGGCTATGCCGAGGAGATGCTGCAGGCGCTCGACCTGTCGCCTCTGAGCAAAACGACCTATCGCTGTGGGCTGAATGCGCTGCTGACGTTTATTGCCGAGGCCCAGTCTGGCGTTGGTAGCCCAGAGGCCATCGATGAAGAGCTCTTGCACCGCTTCGCCCTCTGGCTGCGCGACCGCTATCCCGATCTGCGCGCACGTGCTCGTGGTGAGGCACGCCCCACGCGTACGGCACGTACTTATCTGGTGGCGGCTAAACGCTTGATGAACTGGCTCGATCTGCACGAGCTGCTGCCTGCAGGCGTCTCGTACGACCGCATGTTGCGGCGTATCGACAGCGGCCGTGGCACGCGCCGCGCCGGCTATCAACAGCGGCGCACCGACCCCGGTGTGGCCCGCGTCATCACCCATTTTCTGCGCCAGCCCCTGCCTGATCGCCAGGGGCCACGGAGGCTGGCCCTGTTGCGCAATCGGGCGCTGATGTGCGTGCTCTATGACACTGGCATGCGCATCAGCGAGGCGCTGGCGCTGACTCGCGAGGACGTGCTCGACGGGCGCGCCCACAAGGTCCGCCTCACCTTGACCAAGAATGGCAAGCCGCGCACCGTCTTCCTGTCTGAAGAGAGTCAGCAGTTGCTGCAGGCCTATTGCCGCGAGCGTAGCGATGGCAGCTATGCGCCCCTGTTCGCATCTCATGGCCGTGGCAAGGCCTCGCGCGATGGCGCCCACGTGCCGGGCTACGGTGACTCTGCCCCCGTGGGTGCGGCCGCGCAGGGCATCACGCCGCAGTACGTCTGGCAACTGGTAAAGAAGGCCGCCCAGGCCGAGGGCCTGTACGATAACACCTCACCCCACTCCTTGCGGCACCGGCGGGCGCAAGACTTGCTCGACGAGGGGATGCCTCTCGAATGGGTGGCCGCCCTGCTCGGCCACCAGCATCCAGATACGACGCGTGTAGTCTATGCCTGGGAGACCGATGAGGAACGTTTGGCGGATATGGTATCGACCTATGGGCTGAGCCCTAGCGATGCCCAACGCAAACGAGGCGCCGCCAACGACGATGTCCCCAACCCCGACGGTTAGAAGCGCGCAGGGTCACCCCTTGAGCAGACGTTGGCTGGCCAGCACGGCTGCTCCGATGACGCCCGAGTGGTCGCCTAGCTCGGCCGTGATGATGCGCACCCTGTCCATGTCGTCCTTGTTGATAAAGTGCTGTCGGGCAACGCTGCGCACGGGCTCCAGGTAGGCATCGCCCATCTTTTCGAGCACGCCCCCGCCGATCACCACGATCTCTGGATCGATGATATTGACGCAGTTAGCCACCATCAGCCCGAGGTAGCGCTGGGCTTGGGCCACCGCCGCCTGTACCACATCATCGCCCGCCTCGATCGCCGCCAGGATCTCACCTGAGGGCATCTGTGCCGATGCCTCATCCTCGCCGTGCCCCTCAGCGATGGGCCCACTCTCGCTGGCACGCGCCTCACGGATGTACCGCTCGATGGCGCTGCGGCTGGCCAGCGCCTCGGCGTGCCCGCGCTCGCCACAACCGCACAGCGGGCCGCCGTCCATCAACACCATATGGCCAACCTCACCGGCCGAGTAGCGAAAACCGGTGCGCAGCCGGCCATCGAGCACCAGCCCCCCACCGATGCCGGTGCCCACGAACATGACCACCAGGTCATCGGCTCCCCGCCCGGCGCCAAAACGATGCTCTCCCACCGCGCCGACGTTCACGTCGTTGTCGATGGTCACCTTGAGGTCGATCAGACGTTCCAGCGCCTCTTGCAGAGCGTAGCCATCCCACGTAATGCCCAGGTTGACGCAGCGCACCACCCTGCCCTCTGCCGGGTCGACGGGGCCTGGAATGCCCACGCCTACGCCGCGCACGTCTTTGCGCTTGACGCCCGCCTTGTCGATAGCTCTCTGCACGCATTTGCCCAGTCGCTGCGTCACAGCCACAGCCCCGAGTTCGCGTTTGGTGCGGCGCTTGGCCTCGCCGAGCACAGTACCGGTCTTGACGTCGATCACGGCGGCCATCATGCTGGTGCCGCCGAGGTCAGCGCCCACCCATAGGTCACGTGATTTGCCCATCGATCCCTCCCCGCAATGACCTGCTAGGCAGCCGGCTCGCTCGCCGCCCCACCCTGCTCGCGGGCCGGACAGACCCACAAGTGCTGACCAACCGCATACCCCAGCACCACTCGTCCCGCGCCCGACTCGACGGTGATCGTCTCGTTGAATGGCAGTAGCTCGACGA
>JAAYDS010000148.1 GCA_012729155.1 Chloroflexota bacterium
AAGCCACCCTCGAGAATTGAACTCGAAACCTGGCGCTTACGAAGCGTCTGCTCTGCCGATTGAGCTAGGGTGGCAACGCCCTGCAGTATACTATGCCACCTTGCTGTCGTCAATTCGCCCCATAGAGTGGCTACGCCACCCCACCGCGGCCCCTCTTGGACCCCGGCGTCACCCTCGGTACAATACGCTTATGCGCCCTGCCATCAGGCTCTTTTGCGCCATCTCACTCCTGGCCGTCCTCTTGAGCGGCTGCTCACGGGCGTCGCTGGGCGAACAGGCTGTCTGCCAGGCGATTCTGGTTATTGACTCGACCCCCCGTGGCGCCACTGTGACGCTGAACGACGCTCTACAGGGTAAGACGCCTCTGCGGCTCTTGCTACCGCCCGACGCAGCCACCGTCGAGCTCACCCGTGATGGCTTTGCGCCTGCCCGCCGCACGGTGCGCCTCTCTTGCGAGCAAGAGACCCGGCTCGCCTTGACCCTGCAAGATGTGCAACCGCCTCGAGTGACGCTGGAAGCATCGCCCGGGCCCGTCGCACCCAGTGATGGTCTCAAGGTCGCCGTGACCGCCGAGGATGGCGCCGGCATCGCTCGTGTGGCGCTGCTGGTAGATGGCGCCCAGGTAGCCGAGGCCGCCGACGCCATGCTGCTCCACAACATAGACACTCGCGATCTGTCGCCGGGCGTGCACCAGATTGAGGCTCGCGCATGGGATGCCTCTGGCCTGTCGGGCAGCACCAAGGCCGCCTTTATCGTGGCCAAACCAACAGCCACGCCCAGGCCCAGCGCCACGCCCACGCGCCCGGCCACCATCTCGCCCAGGCCCACGTTGACGCGCGCACCCGGCACCACGCCGCAGGCCAGCCCAACACCAGCGCCCGTCGAGCCAGTGACCGTGTCGCGGCGCAATATCGACCTTCCCACTTATGCCTATGAGCGAGCGCTGTACGTCGATGAGGCCAAGGCTGGCCACCCTTACCCTCTGCTGAACAATGGCTGGGGTGCGGTCAACCCGCAGAGCTATGAGTTGATCGTACTGCGCAATGCCTACCTGGAGGTCGAGCTGCTGCCCGAGTTGGGCGGGCGCATCTACCAGATCCGCTATCTGCCTACCGACCAGACGCTGCTCTATAACAACCGCGTCATCAAGCCCACCAACTGGGGTCCGCCAGACCAGGGTTGGTGGCTGGCTGTGGGCGGCATCGAGTTCTGCCTTCCGGTGGACGAGCACGGCTATGTAACGGCCGAGCCCTGGGACGCCCGTGTAGACGAGCTCGACGACGGTAGCGCCAGCGTGACGATGCAGTACCTCGAGCAGACGCGGCAGGTGGCCGTTGAGGTAAGCATCACGCTGCGGCCCGGCCAGGCGGCTCTCGAGCTGGCCACGCGCCTCACCAGCCAGAGCGACAAGGCCGAGCCGCTGCAATACTGGATCAATGCCATGGTCTCGCCCGGCAAGCATGGCGTGGGGCCTGGCCTGCGCTTTGTGCTGCCCGGCAGCCAGGCGCTGGTGCACAGCACCGGCATCACCGGCATGCCCGTCGCCTACGAGCCCTTCTCGTGGCCCGTGTATCAGGGGCGCGATCTCAGCAGCTATGGCAACTGGGATAGCTACCTGGGCCTGTTCATGCCCACGCGCACGGCAGACTTTGTCGCCGTATACGACGAGGATACCGACATCGGCCTGGTAAGGGCCTTCCCAGGGGCGGTGGCCAACGGCGTCAAGCTGTTTGGCTTTGGGCGCGGCTTTGACGCCAACCTGTATACCGACGATGGCTCACAGTATGTCGAGTTATGGGGAGGCTGGAGCCCCACCTTCCGCGATGCCGGCAACCTGGCGCCTGGCGCATCGGTCTTCTGGCGCGAATCGTGGTATCCTATTGTACAGATGGATGGTCCCACTCTGGCCAATACCCAGGTGGCGCTGTGGGCCGAGCGCAGCGATGACCGGCTGACACTGCGCGTTCACAGCCCAGGAGAGCAGCAGGCGGTGTTGATCATCAGGCAGGGCGAAGAAGAGCTCTCGCGGCAGCCCGTAGCGCTGGCCCCCACACGCCCGCTGCGCTTGGAGTTGGGCTTGCGAGGGAACCTGGCTGCGGCGACGCACGTCTTGTTACTACGTCCCACGGGTGAGATCATCATCGAACACACGATTGTTCCTCAGGGAGGTTAGGCGCATGCGCTGCCCCCGCTGTGACTATAACATACATGGCCGCGCGCTCTTTTGCCCCAACTGTGGCGCCAAGCTAGAACAGCCTCCAGAGCCTCAACAGGCCCCCACCCCGCAGCCTGTGCCATGGTCGGCGGCGCCCACCGCCGCCACCGAGGGCAAGGGGAGTGGCCTCACGTGGCTGGTCATCGGCGTAGCCCTGCTGGTGCTGCTGCTTATCGCTGCCCTTGGCTATGGCGCCGTCCAGGCTGGGCGCCGCGAACGTGTGCGGCAGATCGAGCAGACCGCCGAGGACCTCTATCGGCGTGGCGAGGGCTACCTGCGCGAGGGTCAGCTCGAGCTGGCCGAGGCCGCCTACGAGCAGGCGCTGCTCTATGTGCCCGACCACGAGGGTGCCAATGAGCGCCTGGCGCAGGTGCGCCAGGAACTGACCGTGCTGCCCACACCCACCGCCTTTTTACAGCAAGAGACCAAACAGGCCCACTGGAACGAGCTCATGGCTGCCTATGAGACACGCACCTGGGACCTCGTTATCCAGACGGCCGACAAGCTCATCGGCGTCGACCCGTCATTCAACCGCGATCAGGTGGATCAGATGCTGGTCGAGGCCTTTTACGAGCTTGGACAGAGCCTGGTGGCCGAAGACAAAATGATCGAGGCGGTGCGGTCGTTTGAGAGCGCTCTGGTCATCGAACCAAGCAACGATCGCATCACCCTGGCCAAAGACCTGGCTTCCTCGTATATGACGGGTATGGGCTACTGGGGTGCTGACTGGGAGCAGACGATCGCTCATTTGAGCACAGTCTATAGCCTTGACCCACAGTACAAGGACGTAGCCCAGCGGCTCTACACCGCCAGCGTGCAATATGGCGATCTGCTCATTCTCAGGCAGCAGTGGTGCGAGGCGGCACAGCAGTACACGAGCGCTCTGGCGGTCAGCTCTGACCCCGAGACAGTCGCCAAGAACCAGGATGCCACCCTCAAGTGCGCCCAAACGCCCACGCCTGGCCCCGAGGGAGAGGCCCCCCGCACCAAACCGGTGCCGGCAGGCACGTATGTGGGCCAGGTCGAGCGCGTCGAGCCCATCGCCTCAGGCAAGATGTATGTCCGTGGGCACGTGCTGGATAGTAGCCAACGTGGCGTGGCCGGGGTGACGGTGCGCATCCAGGCCTGGGACTGGTCAACGACCGCCATCACCGATGGCTCGGGGCAGTTTTCATTCGACGGCCTGGGCAACGCGGTCGTCTATACCCTCACCCTGCCAGACCTACCCTCGGAGCCGGTTGATGTCGAAGGAGAGTGGGGCAAGCTGAGCTGGGTCGAGTTCGTAGAGGTCCGCTA
>JAAYDS010000018.1 GCA_012729155.1 Chloroflexota bacterium
ATCAGGGTAATCGGCTGCGCCGCTGCGTCCGTGTCACGAGGCCCCACATAGGCCGGGTGCACCACCTTGAGCAATACGCCAGGATAGCCTACCCAATCGAGTGGCACATAGTTGCTGGCAACGCGAGCTGGCGCATGGCCGATGATGGCAGCCCAGATGTACAGAGCGACCAGCGCTGCGGCCAGCAGGCCCAGGGCGCCTCGCCGTAGCCAGCCACGAGGCCAGTGCCAGCGCCGCACATGCTCCCATCGCGACAACCACCGCCACACAACCGTCACCTAACGTCCCGTCGAGCCAAAGCCCGCCTTAGACGAGCCGGTGTCGGGCGACATCTGCCCATCGACGAGGGCAAAAGCGTCTCTGTCGATGGGCACAGCCCACATCTGTGCAATCCTATCGCCGTGCCGGATGACTCTGGGCCATGGGCTATATACCAACACCTGCAACTCCTGCCCGTTGAACTCGCTCTCGACCAGGCCATCGTGCACCAACAGGCCGCGTAGAAAGGCGCTGCTCCGTCCCGTGATGCGCACCACAGCGGCTGAGGGCATCTCCAGTGCCACACCAGTAGGTATGCGCGCCAAGCCCCATACCAGCCGCCAACCTCGCTCAGGCAGTCGCGCCTTTAGGTCTAGCGCAGCCCCTCGCCGGCTCTGCGGAGCCTGGGCGCCAACGCCCACCAACCAGTAATTTATCTGCATAGCAACCCAGACTATGGCGTCGTCGTGCTGTCGATGAGCCCCGTTCCCTCCAGAATGAGGTCTTGCCCCGCGGGCAACAGCACCGTCCGTACCGAAGGCGCCAGGCGCGTGGCCCACTCGTACTTGATCAGGTCAGGGTTGTTGCGGATCTGTGCGGCAATCAACTGCAGCGCTTCAGCCTCGGCCTCGGCCTCGATGCGGCGAGCCTCGGCTCGCCCCTCTGCGGCAATGACGGCGGCCTTTTTCTCACCGTCGGCCCGCGCCAGGGAGATCTCGACCTCTTTCTGAGCGGACTGCAGTTCGTATTGCTTCTGCAGGGCCGACTGCTCAGCCACCTGCTTGCGCTCAATGGCTGCGTCGAATTCGGCCGAGAACTCGACGTTCGCCAGGGAGAACTGGTCGATGACGATATTGCGGCTGCCCAAGCGCTCCTTCAGACCTTCTTCGATCTGCAGTTTCAGCACCTCGCGTTCGCTCAGTATGCGTTCGATGCGAAATCGCGAAGTCGATGCCTTGATGGCTTCTTGTAGCGCCGGTTCGATCAGGATGCCCTCATAGCCCAGCCCCACGTTCTGATAGAGCCGGTTGACGCCTATGGGGTCGACATGATAGTTGAGCACCCCCGTGACCTGCACGGTCTGCATATCAGCAGATGCGGCCTCGGTGTAGACCTCGAGCTTGCGCGTGCGCACATCGACGGGCACCACCTGGCGCACCATGGGCGGGATGATCAGATGAAAGCCCTCACCCAGCACAGTGTCTTCAACTTTGCCGAGGCGCACCACCACCCCGCGGTGACCGGGCTCGATGATGGCATAGCTGGAAAAGATCACGATCAGCGCCAAGATGCCCAAGCCCAGCACCATGACGATCCTTCTGAAGGTCAAGTGTTTGCTCACCGTCTACTCCTTCTATTGCTGAAGTGCATTATACCACGCCAGAGACTCTTTGTAGAGCCCTGCACTCTGCAGTACGTGCTGCGTCCACATCGGTTGCTTGACCAGACGATATGCCCTCGCTAGACTCGCATCCATGCGACAGAATAACGTTAGCGCCCCCCGTAGCGATGGAGCGCGTCGAGGATGTAGCCTCTCGAGCACGCTGGGTCTGGCGTTGTTGGCTATTGTGGCGCTGCTAGTGATACTGGGGTCTGAGCCTGAAACGCAGGGCTGGGGGGCCAGGCTATTCGCTTCTGAGCCCTCTGGGCCCCGCGTGGGCATCATCGCAGGTCACTGGCAGAGCGACTCGGGCGCCATCTGCGACGATGGCCTGCAAGAGGTCGACGTCAACCTGCAGATCGCTCAGGCCACCGTCGAGCTCTTACGAGCTCAGGGATATCGGGCCGAGCTGTTAGCCGAGTTCGATCCCGCGCTGGACGGCTATGTCGCCGCTGCACTCGTGTCGGTGCACTGTGACTCGTGCGTTGCCGACCTATCGGGCTTTAAGGTAGCACGCCTTACGGACTCTGCTGTGCCCGAGACTGAAGACCGCTTGGTCGATGCCCTCTACCAGGCCTATGAGGTCGAGACGGGGCTCGCGCCTCACCCCAACACTATCACGAACGATATGCGCCAGTATCATGCCTTTCGCCGCATCGCCCCCGCTACACCAGGTGCCATCATCGAGTGCGGCTTTCTAGGAGGTGATCGCCTGATGCTGACGCATCAGCAGGATCGTGTAGCGCGTGGTATTGCCGAGGGCATCATCGCATTTCTGTCACCCGAATAATCGCGGAGGTCTGTCATGCTCGTTAATGGGGTCCCCTATCGTACCGTGTGGATAGAGGGCAGTACCGTCTACATGGTCAATCAACATCTTCTCCCTCACAGGTTCGAGATCATCCAGCTGGCAACACACCGTGATACAGCCAACGCCATCCAGACGATGATCGTCCGAGGAGCTGGCGCTATCGGCGCCGCGGCGGGCTACGGCATGGCCCAGGTGGCACTCGAGGCGCCCGACGGGCCTGCCTTTGACGAGTATGTATCTGTCGGCGCTGAAACGCTGTGCCGCACGCGTCCTACAGCGCAAGACCTCTTTTACGCCGTAGAGCGAGTTCAACAGGCGATGCTGGGGGCGAGTAGCGTGCGTGCGGCGCGCCAGGCGGCGGTTGAGGCAGCTACACAGATCGCCGACGAGAACGCTGCCGCCGGCCACGCCATCGGTGAGCACGGCGCGGCCCTGATCCCAGATGGGGCACGCATTCTCACCCACTGCAACGCTGGCTGGCTGGCCTTTGTCGACTGGGGCAGCGCCCTGGCGCCGGTGTACACGGCTACCCGCCAGGGCAAGCAGGTTTTCGTCTACGCTGACGAGACCCGCCCACGCTTGCAGGGAGCACGCCTCACTGCATGGGAACTGCAAAACGAGGGTGTGCCATTCGCAGTTATCGCCGACAACGCCGCAGGCTACCTGATGCGCCGTGGCGAGATCGATATGGTATTTGTGGGGGCCGATCGGATAGCCGCCAATGGCGACGTGGCCAACAAGATCGGCACCTACGAGAAAGCGCTATGCGCACGAGAACATGGGCTGCCTTTCTACGTCACGGCGCCCACCAGCACGCTAGACGCTGCAGCGCCATCGGGCGACGACATCCCCATCGAGGAGCGCAGCGGCGACGAAGTGCTCTATGCTGAAGGTGTGCTGGCTGGCGGCGACTATGGACGTGTACGGTTAGCGCCAGATGGCTGTCAGGCCCGTAACCCGGCATTCGATGTAACGCCCGCCGCCCTGGTAACAGCCATCATCACCGAACTGGGCGTACACCAGCCAGATGCATTACCGCTATAGGCTCGCGAAAACGAACTCGTGGGCGATATCGCGCAACGGTGGGTGCTGTCGATCTTTGGGCGAGAGCAGTGGCATCTTCACCGGCCAGGAGATGGCCAGGTCAGGGTCATTCCAGATAATCCCACGTTCGTCTGGCGGAGAGTAGAACGTGGTCACCTTGTAGAGGAACTCGGCTACGTCCGACAACACGCAAAAGCCATGGGCAAAGCCGATGGGGACGTAGAGCTGGCGCATGTTTTCGGCGGTGAGCTCGACACCCACCCACTGCCCAAAAGTAGGCGAGCCAAGACGAATGTCGACAGCCACATCCCACACAGCGCCGACCACCACGCGCACCAGCTTGACCTGCCCAGGGTTCACCTGATAGTGCAGGCCGCGAAGCGTGCCCCGCGTCGAACGCGAATGGTTATCCTGAACAAACACATCGGTGATGCCTTCGGCAGCCAGGGCGCGTTGGCTGTAGGATTCGTAAAAGAAGCCACGCTCATCGGGAAACACGCGAGGCTCAATGATCTTGACGTCGGGCAGCCGAGTCGGTATAACGCGCATCGAAACACCTCATTGTTGAGGATCGCGCCGGCATCGTAGGGTGACGGCTATCTTTTGTCAAGAGGAATGAACATGCACCATGCCATCGTCTCGCTACATCGCTGGGATGACCTCGCCGGCGTCGACGACGTGCTCTCACACTGTCTACAAGAGCTGGGGGGTATGGCTGCCTTTGTCAGGCCTGGGCAGACAGTGGTCATCAAGCCCAATCTGACGGCCGACGCCCCCGAGGCATCAGGTGGCACCACACATGTGGCGCTGGCCGAGGCCGTCGTCAGGCAGGTGCAGGCCTGCAGGCCGGGGTCCATCGTGGTTGCTGAAGGCACCGGCATGTTTGGGCTGGCTCACGAGACCGCCTTTCCGCGGCCCGAGTGGAGGGCGATGGCGGCGCGCACCGGCATCGAGCTCTACAACCTCGACGCGGGGCCACATACAGCACTGTCCATCGACAACGGGCGCTACCCAGGCGAGTTGCCCATCGCCGATCTGCTTCTGCAGGCCGACGTACTGATCACCCTGCCCTGCCTCAAGACGCACATCACCACCGACTATACCGTCGCCCTCAAGAACGCCTATGCCCATGTGCCACAGGCCACCCGTACGCTGGCGCACCGGCATTACCGCGTCGAACATGCACTCGTCGACATCAACCGCTTGCGGCCACCTGATCTAGTGATCGTAGATGGCTATGACGGCGCTGAGGGCATCGCCGGCGGCATCAAGTTCGATCGCCCGGCAAGCGCGCGTCTGATGATGGCGGGAGCCGACCCGGTGGCGGTAGACGTTATTGCACGGCAACTGATGGGCATGAGCTGCCGCACGCGCTACCTGGAGTGGGCTGCGGCCGATGGCCTCGGCACGAGCCGCAGCGATGAGATTGAGGTGCGGGGTGAGCCGGTGCAGGCGTTGGGCCGTCGTTTTCAGACCGGGGCTGAAGAAATGTGCGAGCTGCTACCTGGGCTGCAGATCATCGACCAGGGCGCTTGCTCTGGCTGTCGCGTGGCGGCCCTGTCGGCCCTCCAGAGATACCTGGAGCAGGGCATTGCCAAGCCCTTTGCCCTGGTGTTCGGCGAGGGCGACAAGATCGCGTCTCTCGATCGTCCGGCCCTGGTATTGGGGAACTGCGCCAGCAGGCATGCTCACCTGGGGACCTGGATCAGCGGTTGCCCCGCCTCGGCGGACGCGGTACGCGAAGCGATGGAGGCTCAGGAGATGGTGTGCCTCAAGTGCCGCCATCTGATCGA
>JAAYDS010000149.1 GCA_012729155.1 Chloroflexota bacterium
GGTCGCGGCGCGTTCAGCCCAGCGATGTCGCTGCGGTCGAGCCACTGTAGCGCACCGGGGATGGCATGCGCTGGCGCGTTGTAACACTGGTCAAAGATCACATCGAAAGAACCTAGCGTGCCGCTGGCCATGATGCGATCGACGCGCTGGCTAAACACCGGATAGGTGAGCGCCAGGTCGCCGCCATACGAGATGCCGGCCACGTCGAGGCTGGTAACGCCATGGGCTTTGGCCAACCAAGCCTCCCAGCGTAGCAGATCGGCCACGGTGTCGCCGATCATCGTGCGGCCATAGAGCAGACCGGCGGTCACCAGCGAGTAAGCCTTGTGGCCGGGCCATGCCCAGTAGTCCAGGCGTCGCCCCTCGTCGTTAGCCGCCAGATCGACCAGCGCGCCAAAGCCGCGCAGTTCGGGGCACAGCACCAGATGACCCGCCTGGGCGAGGCGCAGAGCAAAGCAATGATGATAATCGTCGGCCTGGCCCACGGCTGGCTCGACGCGCCCGTGCCCATGGATGGCCATCACCGCGCTGGCAGAGGGTTCACCCTGAGGGCGCAGCAGGTAGGCCGGAAGGCTCAGGCCGTCTCCAAGCGCCATCACCAGGGCGTCGATGCGCACCCCCTGGTGCTCGGTGGTGCGCAACTGGGTCACACTCGATTGCCCCGCCCCGGGCAAAGCGATCAGCTCTGCCAGCTTGTCGCGCGCCGCAGTGCGCCAGGTGTCGGCATCCCCGCGCCACCGTCTAAAGGCCAACCGCCGCTCGGGCGCCGGAAAGCGAAAGCAGAGGTCCAGCTCACTACGCTTGACAAAGAACGCACCGTCCATGCGCCCTGCCTCCCTCTTGTGACTGGTAATGATTGTAGCCGTCTCTGCTGGTGGCGACCAGCGGCGTTTGCGCAGGCCCCTACCCCCGCCTACACTGAGGACAGTCGCCGGTGTCGAGGGAGCCGCCCATGCGCATTGTCCCCGTCGAACTACAGAACCGTCGTCAGGTGCGTCAGTTCTTGGCTCTGCCATTTGACCTCTACCGAGATAGTCGGCAGTGGGTGCCCCCTTTCTGGAGCGAGGCCAGGGCCATGCTTGACCCCACACGTCACCCCTTTTACGACCACTCGCAGGCGGCCTTCTGGCTTGCTCTCGAGGGCGACACTGTGGTGGGGCGCATTGCCGCATTAGAGAACCGCGTCTACAACGGCTCACACAACTGCCGCAAGGGCATGTTCGCTCTTTGGGAGCAGCAGAACGATGAATCGCTGGCGCAAGCCCTGCTCGACACTGCCGAGAAGTGGTGTCGGCACCGCGGCCTGACGCATATCGTTGGCCCCATGGGGCTATCGGCTCTGGATGGTTTCGGTGTGCTCATCAAGGGCTTTGAGCACCGGGCTGCGCTGGGCATGCCCTACAATCCGCCCTACTATCAGACATTGATCGAGGCGCGCGGTTATCAAGTCTTTGAGGATGCCCTTTCGGGCTACATCGACCCGCACGCGCCCTTTCCGGAGCGGGTGCATCGCGCCGCTGAGACTATCAAGGCGCGCCGACGCCTCACTGTGCGTACTTTGCGGCGTCGCGCTGATGTGATGGCGCTCTTGCCAGCCTTTCGTGAGTTGTACAACAACGCGTTGGGCAACACCTATGATATGATGCCTCTCACCGAGCGTGAGGTGCAGGTGCTGGCCCGGCAGGTGCTCTCGTTTGCCGACCCCAGGTTGATCAAAGTGGTGCAGCGCGGAGACGAGCTGATCGGCTTTGTGCTGGCTTACCCCGATGTAGCAGTGGCCGTGCAGCGCTGCCGCGGGCGGCTCTTCCCGCTGGGATGGCTCTGGCTGCTGCGCGAGACCAAGCGCACGAACTGGGTGAACGTGAACGGTATGGGCATTGTTGAGCAATACCGAGGGCTCGGCGGCGCGACTATCCTGTTCAGCGAGCTGCAAAAGAGCATCGCGTCGCAGCCTTTCGATCATGCTGAGGTCATCCAGATTCGGACCGATAACGAACGCATGCTGGCCGAACTGCGCGCTATCGGCGTTGACTTTTACAAGGTACACCGCGTCTACCAAAAAGCGCTCTAGCGAGCCGTTTGGTAGCTCAAAAACATCGATCCACGGGGGGACATTATGCCAGAGACCATGACCGGCGCCATCTTGCCGGGCAACAGCACCGTCGAGCTCAAAGCGTTTCCTGTCCCTCGGCCGGGGCCTGGGCAGGTGCTGGTCAAGATGAAGGCCTCGACCATCTGCGGCAGCGACATTCGCGCCATCTACCGGCAGCATCTCGGCACAGGGCCTGAGGGCTACCAGGGCGTGATTTGTGGGCACGAGCCCTGCGGGCAGATCGTTCAGGTCGGGCCGGGCTGCAAACGGTTCGGCGTGGGCGATCGGGTGATCCTCTACCACATCGCTGGCTGTGGCGTGTGCAACGATTGCCGCCAAGGCTACATGATCTCATGCACCAGCCCATTGCGTGCCGCCTATGGCTGGCAGCGCGATGGCGGTATGGCTGACTACCTGCTGGCTGAAGAGAGCACCTGTGTGGCGCTCAGCGAGCCCCTTACCTATCTGGATGGTGCCAACATCGCTTGTGGCTTTGGCACGGTATGGGAGGCGCTAACGCGGATCGGCGTCTCAGGACGGGACCACCTGCTGGTGGTGGGCCTTGGGCCAGTTGGCATGGCGGCGCTGCTGCTGGGCAAGGCGCTGGGCGCGCTCAAGGTGATCGGCGTCGAGGCATCGCCGGCGCGCCTCGAGATCTGCCGGCAAAAAGGTCTGGGAGACCTGATCATCCCTGCCGGACCCGATGCGCTTGAACAGATCATGGTGGCCACCGGCGGCGAGGGTTGCGAGCGCGCCATCGACTGCTCGGGAAATGCTGCCGGCCGGCTGCTGGCTATTCAGGGCACGCGGCGTTGGGGGCGGATGGTCTTTGTAGGCGAGGGCAGCACGGTAAGCTTTGCGCCCAGCGAGGACATCATGCACAAGCAGATCACCCTCTATGGCTCGTGGGTCACCAGCCTGGGGCACATGGAGGATCTGGTGGCATTTCTGGCCGAGCGAGAATTGCACCCCGAACAGATCGTCACGCATCGTTTCGGGTTGGCCGAGATCTCTGCGGCCTTTGATCTGATGGACAAAGGTCAGTGCGGTAAGGTGGCCATTCTGTTCGACGACCCCGCGGCGGCCTGACCGAGGACGAGCACAAGCGCTCCCGCCCTGTTAGCGGGAGCGCTTGGTTTGTCGGGCTCACTCAGGCGTGATAATGCTCATCGCGTATGGCTTTGAGCCGACGCAGTGCCGCCAGCAGGCAGCCGCTGTCAAAAGAGCTGCCCAGATGGCCCTCGTCCATGCGCTCGCTACGAACGCACACCGTGAGCAGGCGGCGTATCGTATTCAGGTCAGCCTCATCGAGCAGCTCGGGGTTGGCGTGAAAGCGCTCGGCGGCCGGGCTCCAGCTGAGCCAGTCGCCGCTCTGCAGAATGCCCTGCTCATACAGCAGGTCGATAAACTCGCGGGCTTCGGGACTGTAGCGAAAGTGCGGGATAGCGCTCCCCCCGCTCACCCAGCGGCCAAACTCAAAGCCATCGTGCTCAAAAAGGGGCAGAAAAGCCACCACCGCGTCTAGCTGTTGCCGAGACAGGCCGAGATCCGATTCAGGCATATGCTCATCTCTCCCCATGGCGATCGGCGATAGTTTGTGAAGGACAGCACAAACTGTTATTCATTATCCTCGCCCGTGGAGCAGTCGTCAAGTCGTCGGTGGAGATCCGCTCAGTTGCTCTCGGGGGTGACGTCGAACCAGATGCGATGCTCGCGCTCGTCGGCGCTGATCACGACCAGACACTCGTACCGACGGTCACCGCGTCGCTCGTTCTCGGTGCGGCCCAGCCGCCAGTTCCGCCCAAAACAACAGCGGGCATAGCGCAGCATCAGATCATACTTCTCAGGCTGCTGCGCGGCCTGTCGCAAAGGGATAGCCGTCTCAGGAGAGCGGCCGCCCACGTCGGCGCAATCGATAGTGAGCAGTTGTTGGGCCAGCCACCAGCGCAGACGCGCTGTCGCGCGTATCCTTGTGCGGTTCAGACTCGAGCCTACACTCTCCAACATCGTCAGATCCTTTCGCTAACTGCCAGAGCCAGGGGTAGTGGTGAGGTCTCGACCTTTGCGACGCCCTGGCGCCAGCGCTTTTTCGAGCTTGGACACCGTCAATACCATGCTGCGTACGGTGTGGTAGCAGATCTTCCACTCGTGCCCGGCATAGTCCCACAGCACGTTGCCCGCCTCGTCTAGCAGCGGGAACCATTCACCTATCGGCCAGTTTATCATCTTTCCAAAGACAAAGGTGTGAACATTGCGGAAAGCAGAAAGAAAGGCTGCCTCGCCGGTCAGCAAATAGGCGTCCAGAAAGCCGACCAGCGCCTCGGCCTGTTGCCAGAACTCTTTATTGCGTTCGGTGGGGCCGCCAGAGCGCTGCCCCTCGACCCAAAGGCCACCATGCCCCCAGTCTACGCCATGCTCGAGTGTATGGCGCATTGTGCGTACTGCGCGGCAGCTTTGCGCCTGCCGCTCACGTCCCAGGATATCGAGGGCATGCAGATAGAGCCAGGCGAGTTCGATGTTGTGTCCGTACGATGTGATCTCGGGCGACTTGTCGCCAGCGAAACGATCCGAGCCCCACACGGTCTCAAGCTCGACGTTAGCGATCGGTGTCCAGTCTGTCCGAAACATGCTGATGCCGGCGCCTGTGGTAGGTTCCACCATGCGCGTCCATAGCAGCTCAGCCACCTCGTCGAGGGCGGTGCGGTGTTGCGGAGCACCGGTCAGCTCATAGAGGGTGGTGAAGGCCTCCATCAGGTGCATGTGCACGTCGAGCGACTTGTGTAGTGGCTGATCTCCCCGTGCTCGCCTGGGGCGCCAGTCGCGACCAAAGTGCTCGACATAGCCACCATGCAGGTCATCGCGGCAGCGCGCCTGCATCAGGTCGAACAAACGCACCGCCTCATCGGCAGGTTGCTGCTCACCGGTCAGCAGGGCCAGCTCGGCAAGAGCATAGATGACGAACGATTGCCCATAGAGCACCTTGCTGTCATCGACGGCATTGCCGCGCTGGTCGACGATCCAGTAAAAGCCACCCTGTTCCAGATCGCGGCAGTGGTCGAGCAAAAAGGCGAGCCCTCCAGCGAGCTGTTCTTCGGCATTTGCCCAGATCAGCCCCTGGCGGCGGACAAAGGCGATGGTGAACAGGCTCCGCGCCTGGCAGAGCAATGTTTTGACGTCTGACGGCGTGCGCTCGCCATGGCGATTATAGTTGGTCTGAAAACCGCCGTACTGTGGCTCATAGATGCGCTCGGCCCAGAAGGGGATCAGCCGCTCGGTGAGATAGGAGCGGGTCTGTTGCAGCACCTGGTCCAACGACAGCTCTTGCCAGTCGATCATGCGTGCATTATGGCAGGCAGTGAACGTCCTGTCGACTCACAGCTTGCCGCTCGGCCTGAGGTGTCATTGGCACGGTAGCAGGGCGCGCAAGCCACGGCACCGCTCAGGCCGAGCGATAGCGCCGTTTCCCTCAGAGCGTAGAGCGTTCTACAATGCGGGCATCATCTTTTGGAGGCATGCCATGCCGCTCACAGCTCCGCTTGCTCGCGCCTACCCGCCTGTCGACGCCTACCGCCAACGCATCTTGCCCTTGAGGCAGCGCGTCGATGTGGTCAACGCCTGGCTGCGCGATCGCTTGGACAACTACCTGCCAGAGTTGATGGCCCGTGAGGGGATCGATCTCTGGGTGGTCAACACACGCGAGTACAACGAAGACCCGATCATTATGACACTCATGCCCGCGCCGGCCATGAGCGCGCGACGACGCACCATTCTGGTGTTTGCGCGCAATGCCGACGGCACCGTCGATCGTTTGGCTGTGGGGCGCTATGGGCAAAAGGGCTATTACGAACGGGTGTGGGACCCTGCCGTCGAGGAGCAGTATGCTTGCCTGGCGAGGGTCATCAGCGAGCGTAACCCACAGCGCATCGCCATCAACACCTCGTCGACGTTTGCCTTTGGTGACGGTTTGAGCCACAGCGACCATGACGAGATGGCCGCTGCGTTGGGGCCCGAGCTTATGGCGCGCACCTGCAGCGCCGAACGGCTCTGCGTGGGGTGGCTCGAACATCGCACCGCTGCCGAGCTGAACGTGTACCCCGGAATCATCGAGATGGGCCATGCACTCATCGCTGAGGCCTACTCGACCCGTGTGATCCAGCCTGGCATCACCACTACCGAAGATGTGGTCTGGTGGATGATGCAGAAAATGAGCGATCTGGGGTTGCGGCCCTGGTTCCCGCCGTCGGTCGACATTCAGGCGCCCGGCGAGGGGTTTTCGATGGACTTTTCAGAGCACAAGACGCCGCGAGAACTGATTCTTCCGGGTGATGTGCTGCACTGCGATGTCGGGTTCAACTATCTTGGTCTCTGCAGCGATCAGCAACAGCTGGCCTATGTGCTCAAGCCGGGCGAGAGCGATGCCCCAGAGGGCCTGCGCGCCGCCCTGGCTCAAGGCAACCGCCTGCAAGACCACCTCTTTGCAGCGATGCGCGTGGGGCAGACGGGCAACCAGGCGCTGCTCGAGGCGCTCGAAGCGGCGCGTGCCGAGGGGCTCAATCCCCAGATCTATACCCACCCCATCGGTTACCATGGTCACGCCGCTGGCCCCACCATCGGTCTCTGGGATCAGCAACAGGGCGTGCCTGGCAATGGTGACTATCCCTTGTTCGACCACACCGCCTACAGCATCGAGCTGAATGTGCGGACTACCGTGCCCGAGTGGAACGACCAACCGTTTGCCGTGATGCTCGAAGAAGAGGCTGCCCTGGTCGATGGCGCCATGCGCTGGCTTGATGGGCACCAGGAGAGCTGGCATCTCATCGGGTAACGTGGTGCGGACCTGAAAAGCGGCGGCCGTAAGGCCGCCGCTTGTTGATCTGCGCCTAGTCGAGCAGCGTTGTGTCGACCTGTGAGACCCCTGCGCTGGTGCCAACCCAGAGTACGCCCTGGCCATCGGTTGCCAGAGCGGTCACCTGCACGCTGGCGGGGCCATCGCTGGCTGCCCAGAGCGTCCAGATGCCATCGGCATAGCGCGCCAGCCCCTCGCCAGAGGCGCCCATCCATAGCCAGCCCTGATCGTCGAGCAACGCCGTGGGGTTGCCCTCGGGCAGGCCATCGTCTGGTGTGAGCAGCTCCCACGTAGCGCCGTCATAGAGGGCCAGCTGCCGCTGAGTTGTGCGCGAGGCGCCATAGCCCAGCGCGGCTCCCTCGCCGCTCGCTGCGATGCTCGCAGGCGGCACGGCAGGCAGGCCTGCGTCTGCTCCAAAGATGGTCCAGCGTTCGCCCTGGTAGCGCGCGATCTCGCCGCGCGAACCAGCCACCCAGACCACCGACTGACCGCTGGCATCACCGCTCGCCGCCACCAGCGTCAGCGCGTTGGTGGGCAGCCCTTGCTGAGTGGTGAGTGTGCGCCAAGCGTTGCCGTCCCACACCGATAGCCCCTTGAGGGTGGCCACCCACAGCGAGCCGGTGGCATCGACCGCCAGGCCGGTGATCTGCGCCGATGCGATGCCCTGCCGTTCGCCAATCAGCCGAGCCTCATCGCCCTGTACCTGCCAGAGGCCCTTGCCGGGCTCTGCCGCCCAAACCAGGCCGTCGGGCGTCTGCGCCAGCGACGATATGTTGGTGGGGCGGGGTTCAGCAGGGCTGCCGACCTCTTGCCACCGCGCCCCGTTATAGACCGAGAGTGGTCGGCCTCGCGCTGCTGCCCACAGCACGCCGTCCATGTCGTACAGCAGCGCGCGGATATCGTTGCCTGCTGGCCCGCCGCCCACCTGGTAGGCACGCCAGCCATCGCGTAGCCGCTCATAGATGCCCTGGTCGGTGCCCAGCAGCAGGCGCCCATCGCTCAGGGTGCTAAAGCGTCTCACCGTCGACACGGGCAAGCCCGATTCGGCGTTCAACTGCTGCCATCTACCGTCCTGAACGAGCCATGCGCTGGCCTTCTCGGTGCCCAGCCAGAGCTGCCCCTGGGCATCTTGCCAGATGTCGCGGATGGCGTACATGGCTTGCCCTGGAAAGGCGTATGGCCTGAACGTCTCGCCGTCAAAGCCCACCAGGTCAAAGGCGGTGCCCAACCAGAGCTGTCCATCACCAGTGGCCTCGATAGCCAGAACGCCATTGCCCGTCACCGACTTGTCTGTGAACACCTGCCACGTCTCGCCGTCGAGCCGCGCCAGGCCCATGCCGCCGAACCAGACACGCCCCAGCGCATCCTCATACAGGCTGTAGACGTTGTTAGCCCACGCCTCCGTGCTAAAGTGCAGTGGCTGCCATGTCTCGCCGTTGTAAAGTATGGCCCCGGCGCCCAGAGTGCCCACCCAGAGGCGCCCTTGCCGATCAGCGAGCAGCGCCTGAATGTCAGCGCTGCCGAGCACGGCCGTGCCCAGATGACCCACCACGCGCTCTTCCTCATAGCGGGCCAGACCAGCCGAAGTGCCGATCCAGATGGCGCCGTCAGGTGTTTGGGCCAGGGCGCGGGCGTCGTTGGCTGGCAGTCCATCCTCAACGCGCAGGGTGGTATGGCTGCCACTGGCCAGATTCCA
>JAAYDS010000150.1 GCA_012729155.1 Chloroflexota bacterium
CGAGGCGTGCCCACACGCATCTCGAGCACCGTGCGGCGCAGCTCGCGTGTCAGCGCATTGTCCCATCGCTCTGCCACGCGCAGCATGGCCGACTCAAACGCCAGGCCCGCCTCTACCGAGATGGTGAGCATGTCGAGCGCGTCGGGCAGACGCCGCGTGATCTCTTTGCGGCGCTTGCGGATCTGGCTGCCCAACCACAGCGAGGGCAGCAGATAGCCCAGCCCCGCCAGCACCAGGCCCATCAGCATCCCGTTCGACAGGCTCTGCGAGCGTGAGCTGACGACAAACCCCAGCACGCCCAGCACAATGCCCATCAGCACGCGCAGGCCCATAAAGTCGATGGCGCTCATGTTGTAGGGGTTGCCTGCCTGCACCAGCTTTTGGCGGGCATCCTCGACACGCGCCACCGGTAGCCGCCTCGCCAGCCAGCGCACAAAGCGGCGCAACGGCGGCAGCACCAGCCTGCGCGCCAGCCCCGTGGCCTGCAGGTCGTTGCGGCGCGCAGCGGGCCCGCCGGCATAGTCCGTGAGCCGCTGCTTGTCGCTGCTGGGCTTGCCTGGCCGCACTGCTACAGCCCCCAGCAACACCGCAATGCCAACCAGCGCGGCAAACAGAGCGGGGCCCAGCGTTACGATGGCACTCGCGCTCACCGTCGGCATCCTCCTCGCTAGACGTCGATCGCCACGATGCGCTGAATCAGGTAATAGCCGATGCCCTGCATCACCAGCGCACCGATCGGCAGGGCACGGAACGGCCCAGGCTCCAGAAAGGGCTCGTAGAACGTGGGGTCGAGCAGCCATACCACCACCGCCAGGCCCATGGGCAGCACCGCCAGAATATTGCCAGACAGCCGCTGCTGGGCTGTCAGGGTGCGGATCTCGCCCTGCAGGCGGATGCGGTCGCGGATGGTGTCAGCGATGATCTCGAGCGTCTCAGCCAGGTTGCCACCGGTCTGCCGCTGCACGTTGATCGCCGTCACCATCATAGCCACATCGTCCGAGCCGACCCGTTCGGCCATCTCTTCGAGAGCATCACCGAGCGGCTGCCCCAGCTCAACGGCCTGGACCACACGGGCAAACTCGCTGGCGCTGGGGTCGGGCATCTGCTCTACCACCAGCCGCAGTGCCTGGTTGATGCCCTGGCCGGCGCGCAGGCCGCTCACCAGCAGGGTGAGCACATCGGGCAGCTGCTCGTTCATCAGGCGCACACGCTTCTTGGCACGCCCGCTGAGCAGCATCTGCGAGCCGATATACACCAGCAGCGCCAGCAGCAGGCCCGCCGCTATGCCGCGCGTCGCGGCGCCGATCACCAGCGCCAGCAGCATCAACGCCAGCGTGATCATGGTGAACTCGGTGGCGGTCACCGGCATGTCGGCCTGCGACAGTTTATAGGCCAGCGCCGAACCCGGCCCAGTGGCGCGCCGTTTGCCAAAGAGCCGTCGACTCTTGCGCTCGTTCTGCTGTGTCTCGCGCTCTAGCCCCAGCTCTTTGATGCGCTGCTCGATGGGGTCGCGCGCCTGCGAGGCCTTCCACAGCCACACAAACAGCAGCAACGTGAGTGTTGCCACCAGAAAAGCAAAAACCAACGGCCCTCCGCCCACCGAAGCTGCCGTCTCCACGTGAGTCGCCTCTCCTTGGTTGAGCGCGCCGCCTATCGCGGCGCAACGCCATGTTACTTGCCTCTGGCAAAGAGCGCCCTGAGGCCCGTCAACCTCTGCGCCTCACCTTGCTCTACGCCGCGCACACCATAGGCCTGCAGCAGTTTGCGGCTCAGGCCGTGATAGGCCCTGCCCAGTGCACTGCGCGGATGCCGCATGGCCACCGGCACGCCACGGTTGATGCTGGCCAGTGCCAGCTGTGGGTCGTCTGGTACGGCATGCCGCACGTTCAGCAGGCGCCGCTCGATCTCGCCCTGCGGGATGCCATGCGCCGCCGACGCGCGGTTCAGCACAATCCACACCTTGTCTTGTGGGTAGCCCCTGGCGCTCATTTGGTCTACCAGCACGCGGGCGTTGCGTATGGCCGCCATCTCGGGCGGCAA
>JAAYDS010000151.1 GCA_012729155.1 Chloroflexota bacterium
ACAAGATCAGAGAGCCGCTCGGCAGCCTGACGATAGGCTGGGGCCTGCCAGCCCTCGCGCAACAGGGCAGCATTGACCAGCAGCATGCGCAGCTCGAGCTCCAGAGGCAGCCGTTCGGGCGAGGCAGCGACCTGTTCCAGCTGCGCCAGCCCTCGTTCGACATGAGCCACTGCCTCATCATGAGCCGACAGCAGGTTGGCCCACCGGCCGGCAGCAAGGCGATAGCGCGCTGCCCTCAGCGGCAGGCCTGCCGCCTCATAGTGGTGTGCCAGGTTAGGCGACAAGGCCTCGGGCTGCTCTCCCTCGGCTAGATAGAGAGACTCTAGCGCCCTGCCGGTCGCCTCGTGGAGCCGCGAACGCTCGATCAGGTCGAGGCTGTTGTAGGCGCCCTGCTGCAAAAGCGCATGGCGAAAGCGGTAGCGCGAGATGGGCTGACCGCTCACGGCAAGACGATCGAGCCCTACAGCCTCGACCAGGCGATGCCGCATGCGCAAGGGGCCGCTCAGGCGCTGCGAGAGTTCGCCTTCTGGCCGAGAGAGCACCCGCGCCACCACCTCGGCCACAAAGTGCTCGCCCTGCACGCTGGCCGCCTGCAACAGCAGGCGATCTTGATCGGGCAAGGCAGCCAGGTGGGTGGCGATGACAGCCTCGACCTGCGGCGGCCAATGGCCCCAGTCGGGCGTGGCCGCCTCGATCCAGCGACCGGCAGCATCGCGCCCGAGGGCACCCGCGCGCTGAAAACTGCGCAGCAATTCAACGGTAAAGAGCGGGTTGCCACCCGTGTGGTCGTACAGCGCACGGCGAAAGCTGGCCCGCAGACAGTTGGGCTCGCTGTCGAGATAGGCCTCGACAAAAGCGCGTCCATCGGCATGGTCGAGGTTGATGAGCACATCGCCCCACTCACGGATGAGCTCGTGCAGCACGGCGCCGACATCGGGGGGTGCCTCATCAAAGGATTCACGCGCACCATCGACGCTGGGCTGGCGCCCTTCGAGCAGGTGCAGCGCCTCGGGCCGAAAGGCACACAGCAGCAGAATACGGCTGCCCACCAGGCGTCTGGCCAGGTGAAACAGCAACGCCATGGTGCCACCATCGGCCCACTGCAGGTCGTCGACGACCAGAATCAGCGGAGCGCTGACGGAGAGCGTGCGCAGCACCAGCGTCAACTGACTGAACAAGGCGCCTTGCCGCGAGGAGAGCCCAGGGCCAGTGACAAGTATCGACGCTGCGCTCTGGGCCGGGGCACGCACCAGCTCGCGTAAGCGGGCGACCCATGGCGGGGCGCCCGCGGGCGCCCCGCCCTCGAGCGGCAGGAGGCGCTCGACACGCCGCAAGAGGGCCTCGCCAGACACCAGGCTGTGGAGCAGATCGGGGCCATGCTCGACGAGAGTCGCCGCCACCGTCAGCACCGACGCGCCAACGTGCCCGACCGGTATGACCGGCGCGGCTGGCGTTTCGCCCTGCATCTGGCCGGTGAGAGACTGGAGCATCTCACGAAACGGAAGATAGGGTTCGCCCATGCCGCCATGGGCGTTACAGCGACCAAAGAGAGCGAGGAGATCGTGATGCGCCTGGGCTGCCTGTTGCACAAAGCCCTCGAGCAAGGCCGTCTTGCCGCGGCCTGCCTCGCCCACGATGAGGGCCAGGCCGCCCCTGCCCTCGTTGGCCCGTGCGAGGGCGGCGCTCAGGCGGGCCAGCTCGCGCTCGCGTGCCACGAGCCGATCGACTGGAGGCTGGCCTGCGTCGGCAAACGTCAGAGCGGCGGGGGGCGGCGGTCTCACCGGCGCCGGAGGCCACACCGTCAAGCCCGTGCGAAGCTGCTCATACAGCGCGCGGGTGGCATCTTCGGGCTCGCAGCCCAGCTCGTCGCCCAACAGGCGACGCAGCCCCTCATAGTGGGCCAGCGCGGTCGTTCGTGCACCGTCTGAGGCGAGGGCGAGCATCAACTGCCGATGCGCCAGCTCCCAGTAGGGCTCGAGTTCGAGCTGCCGCCGCGCCCAGTTCGCAGCCTGGGCATAGTGCCCCTGCATCATGGCGAGCTCGGTCAGCCTGCCAGACACCGATAGCGCCACGCGCTGATACGCCTCACCCTTGAGAAGCAGCCAGTCATCCAGAGCGGGGCATGCTGCCACCGACAGCCCCTGCAGAAAGGGCCCGCGGTAGAGCGACGCTGCGCGCTCTAGAGAGGGACGGTCTGGCCGGCGAGCCAGGCCCTCAAAGGTCGCTACGTCGAGCGTGTGGTCGCTCGCAGGGTTGAATTGCACGGCGTAGCGCGTGGTCAGCAGAAAGGGACTGGGGGCGTGACGGTCGTCTAGGGCACGGTGCAGGTTAGAGAGGGCATAGCGCAGCGCGCCCAGCGCCTGGTGGTCAGAGCGCTCTGGCCAAAGCAACGTCGCCAGATGCTCGCGGGGATGCTCGCGCCCACCCTCCACAGCGAGATAGGCGAGGAGCGCTTGTAGCCTGCGAGAGCCAAGACCCTCTATCGACGCACCATCGAGCGTCGCCTGAAAGGGGCCTAACAACGACAACGCCAGATGAGCCACTGCGTTGCCTCCTATCGGATGCTGTATAGCACATAATGCGAATAACCGCCAGATTGGGCCGCGCTCGCACGATTGCCGCACTCTTGACGCACGTTCGCATGTCAAACTCGGATGAGACTTGATGGAGGCTAGAGCGATGGCTCACAGGCCGAGCGCATACCAGGCCTATCTGCTGCGGTTGTGGCGTGTCGAGCACCAGAGCCGATGCGAATGGCGCGCCTCGCTTCAGAGCGCACACTCGAGCGAGCGTCGGGCGTTTGCCAGTCTGGAGCAGCTCGTGGCCTTTCTGCGCGAAACATGTCAGAGCGAAGGCCCTGAGCCGCCGCAGTCGTCTGGGAATGCAGTAAACGATGAATGACATGAGACCATGCTGCGTGGCGGGCTAGCGCTGATGAGCCATGAGTGAGAGAGGAGGGTCACGCTGAGGCAAACACAATGACTGGGAAGCATAGAGCGGCTGCTGGCCATAGTTATCGCGGGGGGGAGGCGGAGATGTTGACAAAGAGTGGCATCAAGTTTGTGAGCAGAGTGGCGGTTCTGGCGCTGACGATGGCGCTGGCCATGCTGGCGGGGCCGTGGGGTACTGCCCTGGCAGAACCCATCCCGCCCGACGCGAGCAACCCGATCACCAACGTAAGCATCAATGGGGGCGACCCCTGGAACGTGGTGGTAGGGCCCGACGAGACCTTTACCTTGAGCCTGGCTTACTATGTGGACATACCCGATGGTTCTAGTGCCATCAAGCAAGTGGAAATCGGGTATGCCATTGCACCCGGCCCGGCGGCTTGCGCCTATGACGGCGTGCCACGATCGGTGTCGCAAGGCGGCACCACGGGGACATGGGCGGGCTCGCTGACAGCCCCGACCGAGCCGGGCAGCTACACCATCATCTACGACCATGCGCTGCAGCTAAAGTGCGCGGCCATCAGCGGCCTGCCATGGTGGAACCCCGAAGAGGGGCGCATCCCGATCGGCAGCATTGAGGTGGCTGAGACGATACCGCCAGTGATACTCTACTCCTCGGTGCAATCAGGGGAGTGGTGCGACCCGGGTGTATGGGATTGGGGCGACGTCCCGCCACCAGGCGCCGACGTGGCCATTATGCCCGGCCACATGGTCACGCTAGATTGCATGGGGCAGCCCAACTATACGGCCGATGTAATCCACTTTAGCATCGCAGAAGGCGCCACCCTACACGGGGGCACAGGCAATGTGCTGCACGTGAAGGGCAACTGGGAGCAAAACGGCGCTCATGAGCCGGGGATGGGCAAGGTGATCCTCGACGGCCCCGGACAACAGAGCATCTATGGCATGGTGAGCCCCACGTTCAGCGAGCTCGTCATCAACCAGCAGGTGCTCTTGGAGCAAGGCATACGGGTCAAGGGCCATCTCAAGCTCGGTGAGGCTGGCGCCATCGATGTCGCGGGCCGAATCCTCGCGCTGGAAGGTGACCTGATCGACGACAGCCTGGCACCAGAGGTGATCGGCGACAGTCAACTGGCAGGACCAGACTCGGGCAAGGTCATGCTCGACGGCGACATGGAGCAAAAGGTCAAGTCTGAGGAGGGCAAGGCCGCTGAGACGAAGATCGATGCCAAGGTCGAGGCCAAGCAGTTGGTCAAGCTGGAAAAGCACGTCCGCTTGCTCAAGCAACTCAAGCTCTCCAAGAAGAGCGATGGCACCTCCATGGGCAAGGTCGATATCGCGGGCAAGAACTTGCTGATCGAGTCTGACCTCA
>JAAYDS010000152.1 GCA_012729155.1 Chloroflexota bacterium
CGGGCACGCGGGCGCATCATTGTCGCCACCTTTGCCTCGCTACTGTCGCGAGTGCAGTTGGTGATCGAGACAGCCGCGAGGCATGGTCGCAAGGTGGCCGTTGCAGGGCGGAGCATGGAAGACAATACGGCCATAGCCGAGCAACTCGGCTATGTGCGCTTTCCAGAAGGCGTACGCGTACCGCTGGCGCAGATCGAGAACCTGCCAGACGAGCAGGTATGTGTATTGGCCACGGGCTCACAGGGAGAGCCAAATGCCGCGCTTGCGCGTATGGCGAGTGGCAGATTCCGACACGTCAGCATCCGCGAGGGTGACACCGTGCTGCTGTCGTCTACGGCCATTCCTGGCAACGAGACGGCCGTTTTTCGTAACATCGATAGTCTGGCCCGCCTGGGCGCCGATGTCGTCTATGGGCGTCACGCCGGCTTGCATGTCTCTGGGCACGCTGCCCAGGAAGAACTCAAGCTGATGCTCAATCTGTTGCGACCGCTCTACTTTCTGCCAGTGCACGGCGCCTTTCGGATGTTACGTGCCCACGCCAAGCTTGCCTATGAACTAGGGTTCAGCCGTGACGACGTCTTTATGCTCGACAACGGCGAGTCGTTAGTGCTGACGCCCAGCGGTCTGCAGCGCGGTGAGAAGCTCGACCTCGAGGACATCCTCGTCGATGGCTCCCTGGTGGGCGATGTAGGCACCACCGTATTGCGTGACCGCCATTCGCTGGCCAGCGAGGGGTTTGTGGTGGCTCGCGTGATGGTCGATCTAGACAAGCATGTACTCGTCTCCGAGCCAGAGATCATCTCGCAAGGCTTTGTTTACGTGCCCGATTCGGCACAACTGATGGATGCTGCCCGCAGCACCATCGAGAGCATTGTGTCGCACAATGGCCATGGCGCTGATCCAGAAGAAGAGATCAGCCGTGAGATCAAGCGTGGCCTATCAGAGCTGTTCTATCGCGAGACACGTCGCCGCCCGGTGGTGGTGACAATGGTCAACGCGAACGGCCAGAGCTGACCGACGACTCTACAACAACACCGCCCTCGCACGCATCGAACGCGCGAGGGCGGTGTCCTCCTCTCTGCACTCTAGTCTGCTCGCCAACCGCCTTTGTTTGTGTTTTGCATGGCGGTGAGCAGCGCTGCCAGCTTTAGTTCTCCCTCGGGCAGGGCGATCGTTGTCCTGGCATCTCGTAGACTGGCCGCCAGGGCGTCCATCGTACGCTGTAGCGAGCCTGGCTCGCCCGCATAGACTAGCTTCTCCCAGCGTCGAGCGGTGTTACTCTCAGTTGCCGCCGTGAACCACCCCAGCGGCTCGCGCATCAGAATGAGCTGCCCTCTCGATCCCAGGAGCCTCGACGCCAGCAAGTCATCGTGGGCGCCGCCAGGCACGCCAGCAAGCAACTGCACCGTCACGGGCACGCCCTGAACGGTGTCGGTCAGCACCGAGAGGTGCAGCGCCTCGTCGGCCTGCGTCCAAACCCATCGCGCAGAAAGCAGCTCAAGCCCCGCTACCCACAGTGCTGTGCCCAGCTGATCGGCTAGCGCCGTCCAGGCATTTACCACATTAGCCTCGACAAGACGGATGCTGAGCCCCAACAGCTCGCCCAGCTGGCCAGCTCGAGTCAGCTGGCGGCAGTAGCCCAGACCATCATCGACCTGTGCCACGCGCGCCACCGCAGCCGAGCGCTCGCCGGCCATCAACGGCTGGAGCCATTCAAAAGCCCCCGGGCAAGCCAGCAGATCTGGAGCGAGCAACAGATGCTGTCGGCCTGCAGCCAGCACCTTTAGCACTGTCGCGGGATCGGAGAGCTGCCCTCCAACATAGAGGGCGTCGGCGGTCAGAAGGTGCCGCCAGCTCGCAACGGCCAATAGCCCATAGTGGGCCGCCAGCTCGCTCATGAGCGCCAGGTCCTCGCCCCAGAAGCCAGCAATCTCAATACGCTCAGCGCTCAAAGCCGCCTCAAGCTCTCGTCCATCGCCGACGCCGATGATTCCCAGTCGCAGTTTGGCTGGCAACTCTGACCCCCTCTCTACCATTCCGCCGGAATCGGCTCTTCACGCGGTGACGTGCCGTTAGGATCGTTCATTACTGCGCCCTTGGGCGCCAGAACGGGCTCTCCCTTTAGCAAGGGATCATCCGTCCGCGACATCCATGCATCGAGCTTGGCGCGCATCTCGCCCAGCACACCGACCATCGTCGGATCTCCGGCGATGTTGTGAGACTCGCTAGGGTCAAACACAAGATCATATAGCTGCTCTGCTGGCAGCTCATGTGCGGCCCAGCCGCTATCGAGCCAGAGCGTTTTGCTGCGGCTATCATCGAGGTTCGGGAGCACAGGCGTCGTCTTGGGGCCAAACCTTCGAATGTAGCTATAGCGTTTGGTCCGCACGGCACGCATCGGCTCGTAGGCGGCGTGGTAGGTCACCTCGGCATAGACTGCGTCGTTGATCTCTTGCGCCTCACCGCGGATGAGAGGCATCAGCGAAAGCCCCTGGAGCCAGTCGGGCCGATCGATCTCGAGCAGTTCGCAAAGGGTCGGGAAGATATCGATGTGCGAGACAAGCGCATCAGAGACGCGCCCCCCTTCAAAACCGCCTGGACCACGCATGATGAGTTGTGTGCCGATGCCATGCTGCGTCAGGTTGCACTTCATCATCGGAAAGGCGAGGCCGTGATCGGTGGTGCAGATCACCAGCGTATTCTCGACAAGGCCGTTGCGCTCGAGCGCGGCAAACACCCGCCCCATGCCTTCGTCGAGGACGCGCACGCTGGCCTTGTAGTCTGCCATGTCGCGGCGTGTCTCGGGCGTGTCGGGCAACGGTGCGGGCGGCAGCGTGTAGCGCTCGTCGTCAGCAGGCCCCGCCTGATGGTATTCGCGGTGCGTTTCAGCAAAGCCCACAGAGAGAAAGAATGGCCCTGACGGCTTGGCGTCGAGAAACGCCACGGCCGCTGGCGCTACGTCAACCGCGTCATGGCTCTTGAGAGGCACCACCTCATCATAGCCGATCATGTCGGCACTGGAGGCCACATGCTGCACGCCGATGAGCGTCGAGCGATAGCCAGCACGGCGTAGCGTGTGGACGAGGTGCTGGCTATAGTCAAACAGCCCAAAGCCACGGTGCGCCAGGCCGATCATGCCGGCCGAGTGAGCGCACATGCCAGTTAGCAGGCCGGCGCGGCTGGGCGAGCAGGTGGGCCCCACAGAATAGTTCTGGCGGAACATCACGCCCTGCTCGGCAAGCCGTTGCATGTTGGGCGTGCTCACGGCGTGGCCGAACGGCTGAGTGTAACGACCGGTATCATGCGAATGGATGTAGAGGATATTCGGACGCATGCGGTAGACTCCTTATACCTCGGTTATTTGAGCCAACGATCAAACCAGTCAAATGCCTCAGCCTGCATAGCGGCGTCGAACTTGTGAGGCCCAGGATAGAACGAGCAGCAGTAGGCCTCGGGCGCGCCTGCCTTGGCGTACACATCTGCCAGCATGCGATCAGCGCGGCGCATTTCTGGCAGCGTAAAGAGGTCATCCTGCTCGTCATTCAGCACCAGGGTGGGCAGGGGCACCCGCAGGCCCAGAATCTCGGGAAAGTCGAGCAACTGTGGAATGCCAGGCGTATAAGTCATCCAGGTGTGGTTGACGCTCTTGTGCAGTGCATAGTCTCGCCAGGTACTCATTAGCCCCACGGTGACGGAGCAGCGAATGCGATGATCGGTGCCTGCCAGATAGTCTGTGCGCATGCCACCACCGCTGAGGCCACCACACCCGAGCCGCCCGGCGTCGACGCCAGGGGTGCCAGCCAGCACGTCGAGCGCCACGCGGTCCTCAGCCAGAAAGAC
>JAAYDS010000153.1 GCA_012729155.1 Chloroflexota bacterium
AGGAGCGCCGCGCCCAGTGCGGCCGCCTCGGTGACGTCTGGCACGTTCAGGGGCAGGCCGCAGATGTTGGCCTTGAGTTGGAGCCATAGATGACTGCGGGCGCCACCGCCAACGGCATGTAGCCTCTCAAGAGGCATGCCGCCGTTGCGCAAGAGCTCGATATTGGTGCGCAGCTCAAAGGTAAGGCCCTCTAGAATGGCCTTGGCGATCTCGGCGCGCGTGGTAGCGAACGAGAGCCCCACCAGGGCCCCGCGCGAGGCAGTGTCTAGCAGCGGCGTGCCACTCCCCGAGAGGTGTGGGAGCATCAGCAGCCGTGTGGGCATGGCTGGTGCGTCGCGCAGGATCAGATCGTAGGCGTTGAGGCCAGCCTGTCGCGCCTCAGCCAGCAGGCCAGGCCCGCAGACGTCGCGGAACCAGCGCAATACCATGCCACCAGCCTGGTTCAGTGTCATCGCCAGGTAACGCCCGGGCACCACGTGGCGGTAGACAGAGATGCCGCCTGCCGCCAGGTCTGTTGAGACCGCCGGCCCGGCCAGCGCAAGTTCGACCACCTCGGCGCTACCTGTCGAGACCATGGCGGCGCCTGGCGCGATCGTGCCGCTGCCGAGGGCGGCGCAGGCCTGGTCATGGCCGCCAGCAGCCACCCACAGCGGCCGCCGCAGGCCGAGTTCGCGCGACAGTTTCGAAGACAGTTGGCCGATGGGACGCAGGTCGGCGGGCGCTACAGGCGACAACCGCACTGCGTCGAGGCCACACCGAGCGAGTATCTCGACATCCCAGCCGCTGCCGTCAAGCGCCATCATCTGCGTTCGCGACGCGAGGCATTGACTGACGACAGGCTCGCCTGTAAGGCACTGCAGCAGATAGTCCTCATACAGACAAAACCTGGCGGCGCGCCTGTACACGTCAGGCTCGTGCCCGCGCAGCCAGAGCAGCTTGGGCAGGGTGTTGATGGTGTGCAGCGGCATACCTGTCCGCTCATAGAGCCAGTGGGCTCCCACGTGCTCGGCAAGCCAGGCATTCTGCGCTGTGGTGCGCGTATCCATGCCAAGAATGGCCGGGCGCAGGGGCACGCCGGCGCCATCCACCGGCATGATCGCTTCGCCCTGACACGAAAGGGCCAGCGCAGCAGGCGGATCGTGGGGGCATGCCGCCACCGCCTGACAGAGGGCATCCCAGGCCAGGCGCCAGACGGCTTTGGCATCCTGTTCTGCCCAGCCAGGTTGCGGTGTGAGCACGCCATACTCGCGCGAGGCGGCGCTCAACAGAGCGCCGCTCTCGTCGAACAAGACAGCCTTGCAGCCGGTGGTGCCGATGTCAAGGCCCAGCAGCGACATCGGCGTCAGTAACCGATGTGTTGGTAAACATCCCAGCCAAAGTAGGTCTCGAACGCTTCGGCGAGGATGTCACTGACATGGCCAGGCGCCATGGCCACATGGTGCTCGAACTGGTTCCTGCAGATGTACTTGAGCAGGAACTGCAGATCCGGAATCTCTATCACTGCAGTGCTGCCGAACGTGTCGAGCGGGTCATCGGTAAAAGCGCCATCGCCCACATAGCAGTGCACGGCGCCCTCGATGTCCATGGTCGAGACGCGCGCGAACGTCATGGGGCCAGCGGGCACCCGCCCTGCGATGGCGCCAAAGGTGTGGTCGCTGCCGAGCGTCGTGCCCAGGATCTCGCCATAGTGCATGCGGGCATCTTTGAGCATGCTCTTGGGCCAGTTGCTGCAGTGGAACAGCACGCACTTGTCGGGATCGTCGGCATAGTTGTTATTCCAGTCGACCAGGGCGCTGGGGCGGCCCGCCGCGAGCTGCAGAGCGTACATCGACACGGCGCCGGTGACGTCGACCTCGCAGGCGCTGGGCAGCATACGGTCGCTCATAAAGCTCATGACACTGCAAGGGCTGATGCCATAGTTGATCTGGATCGAATCCCAGCACTGCAGGGCGGTGGCATCGATGGCGTTGGCATCCATCCACTCTTCAATGACGGCCGCCAGCCTGGCCATCTGCAGCAACGGCCTGGCGGGGATGCCGTCGGTAGGGATATAGTCTTTGAGCGCCTCGAGGCGGGCACGCACTTGGGGCGCGTCGTCTGCCAGGCGCTCGGCGCGACCGAGGATCTCTGACAGGTCGGCCGTCACCACCGTGATGCCGGCATCTTGCAGGATCTTTTCGCTGTAGCGCACGGTGTTGAACGCCGCGGGACGAGCGCCGATGGCGCCCAGCCGTGCCCCCTGCAGGCCATTGACCACGCGGCACACGCCGAGGAACTGCTCAAGATCCTGTTTGAAGCTGGCGCTTTTGGGGTGGACGGTGTGCAGGTCGGTCAGCGAGAAAGGTATGCCGTACTGACCGAGGTTATTGCATACCGAGATTTTGCCGCAGAAGGCGTCGCGGCGACGCTCGACGGTGAACTGGTCGAGCGCATCGGGGTAAGCCTGCACCAGAACGGGCACGCCCAGGCCAGCAAGCTGCACCGTCTCGGCCACACCGCGCTCATCGCCAAAGTTCGGCAGTACCACCAGCAGGCCGTCGATCTCATCGGCGTGCTCGGCGAACAGGCGAGCGCACTTGACGGCATCCTCGCGGGTCTCGACGCCGCCGAGCTTGGTGGTCTGGTCGTCGAGCATCACCGGGGTGACGTCGAGTTCACGGCAGAGCTCCAGGATGTCGGCGCGAGCCTCTGTCACGAGTTGATCGGGGAAAAAGTTGCGGTTGCCAATGATGACTCCGAGCGTCGCTTTGCTCATGCAGCACCTCCATCGTATGCATTGTCTGGATTGTAGCGTTACGTCGCACTCGGCTCAAGCGCGGCCTGCGCAACAGGCATCAGCCCCACGGTAGAACGAGCACCTTGAGTGCCTCGCCCTGCGAGGCCGCCTCAAAGGCAGCGCCCACCTGCGAGAGAGGGTAGCGCGCAGTGATCAGCAGCGAGGCAGGCATCAGGCCGCGCGCCAGAACGTCGAGGGCCAGCGCGTGCATGGTGGGATGGTATGAAAAGGCTCCCAGTACCTCGATTTCGCCATAGTGGATACGGTTGCCATCGAGGTGGGTGGTGGGGTCGGCCTTGGGCAGCCCCCCGAATAGGACAACCTTGCCACCCTTGCGCACTGCGAGTACGGCCTCTGCCTGCGTGGCGGCCACGGGGTTGGCGCAGATGACCACGTCGGCGCCACGTCCATCGGTAAAGGCACGGACTGCAGCCACCAGATCTTGCGTTTGGGGATCGATCACGAGGTCGGGCTCGAAGCGCCTGGCCATCTCACGGCGGGGGGCACTACGTTGCGAGATAATCGTACGCGCACCGCGGGCGCGGGCCACGGCGATGTGCATGCAGCCGATGGGCCCTGCACCGATGATCAGCACGGTATCTGTCATCGAGACGCCGAGTTTCTGCTGAATGGCCAGAACGCTGCTCAGTGGCTCTGA
>JAAYDS010000154.1 GCA_012729155.1 Chloroflexota bacterium
AAAGCCAAGCTGGGGAATGCTGAGGTTCAGGGGCAGGTCGCCAGCCTGGTGAGCGACGCCCTCAGCAAGTGGCTGCAAGAGGATCGTGCTGCGGCCGCCATCATCAAAAAGGCCACAACCGCACGTCGCGCGCGTGTGGCCGCCCGCCAGGCGCGAGACCTCGTGGTACGCAAGTCAGCGCTCGAGACCAGCACTCTGCCTGGCAAGCTGGCTGACTGCTCTGAGCGAAATATGCAGCGCACCGAGCTGTTCATCGTCGAGGGTGACTCGGCTGGTGGCTCGGCCAAACAGGGCCGCGACCGTCGCTTTCAGGCAGTGCTGCCACTGCGCGGCAAGATCCTTAACATCGAAAAGAGCCGCGTTGATACCGCTCTCCAGAGCAACGAGATCAAGGCATTGATACAGGCGCTTGGCTGTGGGGTTGGCGAGCAGTTTAGCCTCAACGGTCTCCGCTACGGCAAGATCGTGATCATGACAGACGCCGATGTGGATGGCGCTCATATCACCACGCTGCTCCTGACGTTCTTCTTCAGGTACATGGAACCGCTCATCACCAGCGGGCATTTGTACCTGGCCAAGCCACCGCTCTACAAGCTGGCCACCAATAACTCGACCCAGTACGTCTACAGTGATGAGGAGCGCGATAGTGCGCTCAGAGGATTGAGTAACCGGAAGGTCACCATCCAGCGCTTTAAGGGGCTCGGCGAGATGAATCCAGACCAGCTCTGGGCAACGACCATGAACCCGGAGACCCGGACCATGCAGCTGGTAGCCATCGAAGAGGCCGCGGCGGCCGACCGCACGTTTGATATGCTGATGGGTAGCGCCGTGCCGCCGCGACGCAAATTCATCCAGACGCACGCCAAAGACGTCGAGAACCTCGATATCTAGTCACCAAACGATAGAGCTGCAATCGGCCAGCCTTGGCCAGACGCAGTCGTTCGCTATGCCAAACAACAAGGGGGCTCATGGAGTACGAAGCCATCATCGGCATGGAAGTACACGCCCAGGTGCTTACCCGCAGCAAAATGTTCTGCGGCTGCTCGGCTGACTATGCCTCTGCACCTGCCAACACCCACACCTGCCCCGTCTGCCTGGCGCTGCCTGGCGTGCTTCCAGTCATCAATCGCGCTGCCGTTGAGGCGACTGTACTGACCGGCCTGGCCCTGAGCTGCACCATCCCCCCCTTTACCAAGTTCGACCGCAAGAACTATACGTATCCTGATCTGCCCAAGGGCTATCAGATATCGCAGTACGACTATCCTCTGTGCGTGGGCGGGCACCTTGATGTGCAGGTGGCCGGCGAAAGTCGTCGCATCGGCATCCGGCGGGTGCATCTTGAAGAGGACACTGCCAAGCTCACACATACGCCGGACGGCAGCCTGATCGACTTTAACCGCGCAGGCGTGCCCCTGATGGAGATCGTCACAGAGGCTGACATTCGCTCGGCTGATGAGGCTCATGCCTACCTCACTGAACTGCGGACCATTCTGCGCTATTTGGGTGTCAGTAGTGGCGATATGGAGCGAGGCGCCATGCGTTGCGAAGCCAACGTCTCGTTGCGGCCACGTGGCGCGCGTGCGTTTGGAACCAAGGTCGAGATCAAGAACCTCAACTCGTTTCGGTCGGTGCGCAACGCCATCGTCTATGAGATCGATCGCCAGAGCGGGCTCCTGGCATCAGGCGGCGCAGTTGAGCAGGTGACCATGGGGTGGGATGAGGAGCGGCAATGCACCGTCTTTCAGCGCTCCAAGGAGTACGCTGAGGACTATCGCTACTTTCCAGAGCCAGACCTGCCGCCCATCGAGATGACGCCCGTCGAGGTGCAAACGATTCGGGAGCGCTTGCCTGAACTGCCGCATGACAAAGCACAGCGCTACGAGAGAGAGTTCGGCATCAAATCGGCTGACGTGGCCCTGCTGGTAGCCGAGCACCCCACTGCTCTCTTCTATGAGCAGGCTGTAGCTGCTCGCCCAGCTTTGGCACAAGCCATTGCCAACTGGATGCTCGGTGAGGTCTTTCGCTACCTGAGCGAGGGCGAGCGCACCACCGCCGAACTGCCCATCTCGCCCGCCATGCTGGCAGAGCTGGTCGCCCTGGTAGACGATGGCACCATCAACAACACCGTAGGCAAACAGGTGCTGAACGAGATGATGACCTCTGGCGAGGCGGCCGCGAGCATCGTTGAGCGGCGTGGCCTGGCGCAGATCAGCGATACAGTGGCGCTCGAGCAGATCATCACCTCTGTGGTGGCCCAGCACCCCGGGCCCGTGGCTCAGTATCGTGAGGGAGAGTCCAAGGTTCTCGGGTTTCTCATCGGTCAGGCCATGCGCGCCACTCAGGGCAAAGCTAACGTTCAGATCGTGCGCGACCTACTGCTGCAGGCACTCGACGACTCCCAGCGATAACGAGATAGCCGCGGCTTGGCCGTGTCAGGCGAATATGCTACCATCTTTGAGTGATACACTCGACAATCAAAGGAGTCTGGAATGCGCGCACCGATCCTCGCTGGCAACTGGAAAATGAACAAGACCGCGGCTGAGGCGGTAGAACTGGTCAAGGCAATGCAGCCCGAGCTGGCGACAATTACCAGCGTCGAGCAGGTGGTGGTGCCCCCCTATTTGGCCGTGCCAGATGTCTCGCGGCTCTGTTCAGGGACGCCGCTCAAGGTGGGCGCACAAGATCTGTTCTGGGAGCCCAAGGGCGCCTATACTGGCGAAGTGGCTCCCAACATGGTGGCCGAGTTCTGCAGTTATGTCGTGATCGGGCACAGTGAGCGCCGCGAGTATTTTGGCGAGACCGACGAGAGCGTCAACAGAAAGATCAAGGCTGCCTTTCAAGCGGGGTTGACGCCCATTGTCTGCGTCGGCGAGCGCCTCGAGCAGCGTCAGGCTGGGCAGACCGACAGTTGGGTAGCAGGCCAGGTGCGCGCCGCCTTGCAGGGCCTCAGCGCCACGCAGGTGGCCGCGTTGGTTCTAGCCTATGAGCCGATCTGGGCCATCGGCACCGGCCTGGCGGCCACCGATGAAGAGGCAGAGCGGGTCTGTGGCGCTGTTGTGCGCGCCACCGTTGCCGAGGTCTATGGTGTTCAGGTGTCCGAGGCCGTACGTATCCAGTATGGCGGCAGCGTCAACGCCGAGAACGCCTATGCTATCATGTCACAGCCCAACATCGACGGCGGCCTCGTCGGTGGCGCCAGCCTCAAGGCCGAATCATTCGTTGCCATCGTTGCAGCCACCGCCAAAGCCAAGGGCCTGGCCTAGGCTGCCTTAGCCCTATACGAGGCGCGCCAGAGCGCGCCTCGTTTCGCCCTCATGAGGTCTCGTGCAGCCTTCGCTATCGCTCGCGGCGGGGATCGTGGCGGTGCTGGCACTGGCGCCCACCGTACGCTGGTTCGGCTTGCGTTTCCAGCGGCTGGTCTATGTCGTCACCCAGAGTCAGGACGCAGCGTTATACGTCTACCATTTTGTGCTGCTTCCTGGCACCCTGCTCCATGAATTGTCACACTGGCTCGCTGCGAAAATCATGGGGGTACGCACCGGCCGCCTTATGTTGATGCCTGTGCGTAAAGGCAACGTGGCGCGCTTTGGCTCGGTGCAGATCGGCTCAAGCGATCCGTTACGAGAGAGCCTGATCGGCGCCGCGCCTCTGGCGATGGGCGTGCTGCTCTCGCTAGTGATTGCGCGCTGGCGCTTTGGCTGGCAGGCGGCGGTACCAGCGTCGTGGGCCGCGGCGCTCGACCTCTGGCGAACGCTGCGCGCCGCCCCCGACGCTTTTCTCTGGCTCTATCTGCTCCTCTCGATCACCAACGCCATGTTGCCCAGCGAATCGGATCGTCGCTCGTGGCGCTGGGTTGGTGCGGCCCTGCTGGTCGCGCTGCTGGCACTGCAGTTTCTGGGGCTGTTGGGCTCACTGGTAATCCCCGTGATGCCCTGGCTGGCACGTACCGCCAACGCTATCGGCTTTGCAGCGCTGCTGGCGGTCACGTGCGATTTGCTGGTGGGGGTGTTCCTGATGCTGGTTGAACTCGGCATCGGTTTCGTCTTCGGCCGCTGGGTCGACGTGGCCTGACCTCGCCGATGTCTTTGACCTGCCGAGCTGTTCTTCTAAAATGCCTCTGGCGCAATCCGATCGGAGAGAGATGGATATCTACCTTATCAGAAACGCCGCCACCGATACACGTGCGGTTAAAGACCCCTACAATCACCCACTGTCGGAGCAGGGGCAGGCCAGAGCGCGCGAGCTTGCCCTGCTGTGCCGCAAGTGGGGCATTGAGCTGTTGGTCACCAACATGATGCTGAACAGTATGCAGACCGCCGACGCCATCAGCGCCGAGCTACCCAACGTAGAGCGGTGGGATGTGACCGATCTCGAAGAACTCGTGCTCGATGATCTGATGGGTGACCCCACCGCCTCGCACTTGGTCTCAACTTGGACGCCCCAGCAGGTGGAAACTGGCCTAGCACGGTTGTGGATCCGCACCATGGCCGTGCTGACGCGAATTCTGCTATATGCCGAGGCCCGTGGCCTCGGCAGCGTGGCCATCGTAGCGGGAGAACGTGTGCTGCAATTGCTGTTGTTGAACTGGAGCGAGCAGGACTGGACTCATTTCGCCAGCGCACCCGTTATCGCGCCTGGCTCGGTAAGCCGTGTCTCCATTGAGGGAGACTCGGCGAGGATTGACTGGGTCAACGCGCTCTAGGCTCGAAGGGAGCAGAACGGACATGAGCGAGATCAGGGTGGGCATCATCGGAGCCGGTGGCATCGCTCGGGGCTATCACGTGCGCAGCTATCTTCGCTGCCCAAATGCACGGATCGTGGCGGCGTGTGATGTCAATCCATCAGCCCTCGGAGAGCTCGTGCAGCTGACGGGTCCACTGGATACATATGCAGACTATCGCGCGTTATTGGCACGCGATGACCTCGATCTGGTGAGTATCTGCACAACCAACAATATGCACCATCCGATCGCCATGGCAGCGATCGAGCGTGGCATTGACATCTACTGCGAAAAGCCGCTGGCACTCACCTTGGCACAGGCCCGCGAGATGCTTTCCGCCGCTAACGCGGCCGGCATCAAAACCGGCATCAACTTTTCGCATCGTCGTACGCCCGCGGCGCGCCTGGCCAAAGAGATCCTCGACAGCGGTGCGCTCGGCCCTGTACACTATGCTTCTGCGCTCTATGCCGCCGGCAGCGTCTCCTATGGTATACGACCGATCACCTGGCGAAACGTCAAAGAGCTCGCCGGATATGGCGGCATGGGAGACATGGGCTCGCACATCATCGATATGTTGCTGTGGCTCGTCGACGCCGACATCACCGCCGTCACCGCCATGACGCGCATTCTGGTCCCCGAACGTCCAGAGCGCGAATCGGGCCAGCCTGTACGGGTGACCACCGAAGACCAGGGGATGATGCTAATGGCGTTATCGAACAACGCCACTGCCTATGTGGTTGGCTCGTATGCCTTCACAGGGCGAGGCTATGACCAACGCATCGAGATCTACGGCGCCCAGGGCGGGCTTATGTACGACCAGCAGCATCCTTTCGAACTGCAGGTCTTTATGCCAGAACAGCACCTGCAACGCTATACGCGCATCGTCACGGGCGGCACAGCAGACCGGCCCTATCACACCATCCTGGTGCCAGAACGGCATCAGGGCATCGTCGAGGGGCAGGCCTGGATGCAGACGACGCTGATGGACTTTGTGCAGGCGTACGAGTCGGAGCCATTCAGTTTCTCGCCAGGCTTTGCCGAAGGGGTGCGCGTACAAGAAGCGCTCGAAGCAGCCTCTCTTGCCGAAGCTCGACAAGCCTGGGTGCAATTGCCGTCCTAGGCGGCGGCACGATCCATCGCAACATACTGCAACGACGAGGGGTAGATACCGTGACAGTTGGGCACTGGGGCAGAGGGCTGCGCGTTAACCTGACCACCGGTCAGATCACGAGGGAGACGCTAGACGAGCTCTATCTACGGCGCTATATGGGCGGCTGGGGGTTTATCGCCGAGGCGCTGCTGCGTGAGGTTCCCAAAGGAGCCGACCCGCTCGGTCCCGACAATCGTCTCATCTATGCCACAGGGCCGCTAACTGGCCAACCTCTGGCCGGCGGCGGCCGCCACATGGTGGGCGCCAAGTCGCCCCTCACGGGCGGCTTTGCGGGTTCAGAGGCCGGCGGCTACTTTGGCGCTGAGCTCAAGCGCGCCGGATGGGACCGCATCATCTTCGAGGGCGCTTCGCCCCACCCCGTCTATCTTTGGATCCACGACGAGCGCGTAGAGCTGCGTCCGGCCACGCATCTGTGGGGGCTCGAGACCGCCGATTGCCAGCAGGTCATCCGTGAGGAGACCGGCGAGGCGAATGCGCGGGTTTCTCAGTGCGGCGTGGCGGGCGAGCGGCTGGTGCTGCTCGCCAACATCATGCATGACGTGAGTCGCGCGGCCGGCCGTTCCGGGCTGGGCGCTGTGATGGGCTCCAAGCGCCTCAAAGCAGTGGCTGTGCGTGGCACTCAGCGCCCCCCTGTGGCCGATGCTGATGCGCTGCGCGAGCTGGGGCGCTGGTTCCGCGAGCACTATAGCGAGACTGGGTCAGCCGCCTATGCGACGTTGGGCACCATGCGCATGGTGCGTGTCAACCAGATGGCTGGCGGCCTGCCGACACACAACTTCTCCCAAGGGCAGTTTGAGGCCTTTGAGCGCATCAGCTCTGAGACGATGGCCAACACCATCACCGTCGAGCGCGATACCTGCTTTGGCTGCCCAATACGCTGCAAATGGGTGGTTGAGGTAGACCGACCCGATCGCCCGGTACGCAGGGCGTATGGTGGCCCCGAGTATGAAACTGTCGGCGCACTGGGATCTTGTTGTGGCATAGGTGACCTTGAGGCCATCGCCTATGCCAACCAGCTCTGCAATGCCTACGGGCTCGACACCATTGGCGTGGGCGTGACCATTGCCTGGGCCATGGAGTGCTATGAGCGCGGCATCATCACCGACGAATACACCGATGGGTTGAAGCTGCGGTTCGGCAATGCCGCTGCCATGCTGGCGCTTGTCGAGCGGATCGCCAAGCGAGAGACGCTGCTGGGGGGCGCCCTGGCGATGGGCACCCGACACGCAGCGCGAACCTTTGCGCACAACTCGATCGAGTTCGCTGTCCAGATCAAGGGGCAAGAAGTCGCTATGCACGACCCCCGGGTCAAGTACGGCCATGGGCTGGGCATTGCCGTCTCACCCACCGGCGCCGACCACATGCACAACGTGCATGACAGTGGGTTTCAGACCGACGGCGGAATCGCCGACCTCAAGCCTCTAGGCCTTCTCGAGCCACTGCCCTACGACGACCTCTCTGCACACAAGGCTGACATGGTGCGCAAGGGTTTGCTCTGGCGCATGACCCACAACGTGCTAGGAACCTGCATGTTCCAGGCATGGACGCCCGCGCAGACCGTCAGTCTGGTGGCCGCCGCAACGGGCTGGAATACGTCGGTCATGGAACTCTGGCTGGCGGCAGAGCGAGCCTATGACCTGGCCCGCGTGTTCAACGCTCGTGAAGGCTTTGGCCCCGCTGATGATATGCTGCCGCCACGCCTGTTTGAGAAGCCGACCCAGGGGCCTGTGGCAGGCAAGGTCTACACTCGCGAGCAGTTCCTCGAGGCGCGAGAGGCTTTCTATGGGCTCATGGGTTGGGACTCGACGACTGCCGCCCCGACGCGGGCCAAGCTGCAGGATCTTGGGGTGGCCTGGGCAGCCGACCTGCTCTAGCGGTGGAAAACACCAGCCCGTGGCGATCTAGACACGGGCTGGTGTTGGCTATCACGCTGCTACTGCAACTTGAGCCGGATGGTCTTGATCTCGAACGGCCGAAACGCGAGTCGGACGCTGCCATCGCTCACCGACAGAGGCTGATCGCCACGTTCGAGGAGATCAGTAGCCACCGCACTCGCCACATCGAGCGCGGTGTTCAACGTGCACTCTGTCGCAGTGCGCATCGCCTCATAGGCCCGAACGATCAGATCACCGCTGCCGTCTTCAGCCAGCTTGACGGTATCGATCACCACGTTGGCAACGTCGAGACTCAGCAGGCTGGTTGTCTGAGCTGAGCCCGGCGCCGTGCGCACTGGAACGTTGAGGGCATAGGCCTCGCGCACCAGGTCTGACTCGACGAGCGGACCATTCCAGGCGTAAAAGGAGAAGGCCACCTCTTGAGTGCCCTGGTCGGCGGTCATATCAGGAGCCAGCGGCGAACGAAGCAGCGTCAGGTTGATGCTGTTGCGATCGACATTAACGCCATACTTGCAGTCGTTGAGCACGGCACAGCCCCGCGCACCCTCTTCGAGGGCCGTCCATTTGTGGTTGGCCACCTCAAAGCGGTCGGCGTCAAAGGGGCGCGACTTGTGATTTGGCCGGCGGATGTGCCCGAACTGGATTTCATGCACCGCTTCGTGCGCGTGAATGTCCACCGGAAAGTTGACCTTGAGCAGCTTGTGGCGCTCACGCCAGTCGATCGCGCTCTCAAAGTCGATGCGCCGCGAGCCACGCCGCAGAGTAATCACCTGATGCAGCATCGAGTCGTTCAGCTTGCGCTCCACGCGCAGCATGCCCACCAGAGGCCCCTGCGTCAGCACCTCGATCCGCGCCTCATCCTCGAGGGGCACGGGCGTCAGCTCGTACATGCTATCCACGTCCCAAGCGTCGAACCAGGTTGGCACATCTTTGTAGAGGCGCAAGCTGTTACACGGGCCAGCCGCGAGCTCGCGCTGAGCATCTTTGTCCCAGATACTGGTGATCTCACCGAAACGGTTGAGAGTGACCCGCAGGTGCTCGTTTTCGAGCAGATCAGGCGTAGCCACCACGCCGTCTGCTGGCGCGGGTGCAGACTCGCTAGTGGGTAGCACCGTGGTCCAGCCGCAGGCAGGCAACTGTACCTCAGCCACGCAGACGTTGCCAACCTGTTGCGTGACAAGCGCCTCGCCCTGGCTGGAAGCAGCCGCACAGGCACCAGCCGGCAACTCGACCAGCGCCGACCGCGGCCATGAAAGCGAGTTGAAGGCCGTCACCCCGCCATCGTCTATGGTCAGTGCCGACAGAGCGCGATCGGTGAGATCGGTCGCGGTGGCAATGGCCTCAGCATAGGCCGCCTCAGCCTCTTCATAGACGCGATGGATCGACGAGCCGGGGATGATGTCGTGAAACTGGTTCAGCAGCACACGGCGCCAGGCATCGTCGAGCTCTGCCTTGGGCGAGGCCAGGCCTTTGAGCGCGTTAGCAGCCGCCAGCCAAATCTCGGCCTCGCGCAGGGCCAGTTCGCTCTTACGGTTGCCCCGCTTGGTGCGCGCCTGCGTTGTGAGGGTGCCGCGATGCCCCTGAAAGTAAAGCTCGCCCACATAGCGGTTGGCTGGCACACCCTTGGCCTCTTCATCGTAAAAGTAGGCCAGAGGATGCGGCATAACCACTCGCGGTGCACCCTCCAGATTGCCAAGGCGTCGCAGCGACTCGAGGTGATCGCGGGTGGGCCCCCCACCGCCATCGCCCCAACCAAACGGGAAGAAGCGGCTTGAGATATGGGATTTCTGCACACGTTGCGTCCAGCGCTCGATCACCGAACCGGCGTTAGCCCGCGAGTTATAGTCATTGCACAAATGCACGAGCACCTGTGAGCCATCGATACCCTCCCAGGTAAAGGTGTTATAGGGAAAGGGATCGCCCCCGTTATAGGCCCAAAAGATCTTGGCCGTGGCAAAGTACTTGCACCCAGCCCCGCGCATGATCTGCGGCATATTGCCCGAGTAGCCAAAGACGTCAGGCAGCCACAAGAGCTCGCAGTCGACGCCGAACTCGTCTTGCATGAACCGTTTGCCATACAGGAACTGGCGCACCAGTGCCTCACCGCCGGAGATGTTGGTGTCAGCCTCGACCCACATGCCGCCCTCGGGCACCCATTGCCCTCTGGCAACAGCCTGCCTCACGCGCTCGTACAGATCAGGGTATTTGTTCTTGACCATCCAGTAGAGATGCGGCTGGCTCTGCAGAAAACGGTACTCGGGGTACTCGTCCATCAAGGCCAGCTGGGTTCCAAAAGTGCGCACACACTTGCGCTCAGTCTCTTCCAAAGGCCAGAGCCAGGCCAC
>JAAYDS010000155.1 GCA_012729155.1 Chloroflexota bacterium
GTCTGCTCGGTGATCCACGATCCAGAGCTGGCCGCCTCGCTGGGGGCGGTGGCTGCCTTGCCCAAGCCCGTCACGCGGGCAGATCTGTTGCAGGCGCTGAGCCAGGCACTGACTCCTCATCCACGGGCGGCGTCGCGTCGATGAGCACTTGCAGATAGCGCAACACCTGCTGGACGCTCAGACTGGTAGCCCCGCCGAGCCACAGCACGCCGCGGCGGCTCGCCAGCAGCTGATGGGCATAGTCGGTGGCGGTGATGATGACGATCCGCATCTGTGCGAGTTCGGGGCGAGCCTTGAGCTCGTCTAGCACCGCAAACCCATCGACTCCGGGCATGATGAGATCGAGCAGCAGCACATCGGGGGGAGACGCCAGGCAGAGGCTTAACGCCTGGGCGCCATCGTAGGCGGTGCGCACGCTGGCAACATCTGGCACGTTCTCGAGGTAGCGCGCCATCAGCCGAGCAAAGCCGCGGTCATCATCGACGACGAGCACGTGACCGCCACCGGTGTCGCTGATGACATCGAGCAACGCCTTGCGCGACACCGGTTTTGAGAGCGCCGCGTGTATCGACATGGCACCGGTCATCCAGCTATTGCTCGGCAGAGAGGTAATCACGGTGGGCACAGCGCCAAAGCTGCCCAGCGCTTCAGGCAGTGACACGGGCTCGTCTGGCTTGAGCGGGGGTGTGTTCACCAATACCAACCTTGGGCTGCCCCGAGCCGCCAGGTCGCGGGCGCCGGCGATGTCGTCGGCCCTGATGAGGTCGATGCCCTGCAGATGGCGGGCCAGCAGCTCTTCTACAGCAGGGTCGCTCTCGACCAAGAGCATCACTGGGCGCGCGCTGGCGGCCTCGGGCGCACGGGCCGAAAGGTGCACCAGCGCCGAGCTGTCGGCGGCGACGAGTGGCAGGTTAAAGTGAAAGGCGCTGCCCTTGCCTTCAATGCTCTCGACCCAGATGTTGCCACCATGAAGCTCGACAAAGCGCTTGCTGATGGCCAACCCGAGACCAGCGCCGCCCCGTCGCCGTACCATCGATGTGTCGATGCTCTGGTACTCGACAAAGATGCGCTCGAGCTGGTCGGCTGGGATGCCCGAGCCTGTATCGATGACCGAGACCACGATAGCGTCATCGTCCGCACTTGCTGAAACGGTGATGCTGCCCTGCGACGTGTGGCGGATGGCATTGCTCAGCAGATTCAGAACGATTTGGCGAATGCGCACGGCATCGACGTAGAGCGGCGGCAGATCGTCTGGCACCATCAGGTTGAGCTCGAGGCCCTGCCGCTCGATCAGTTGCTGCATGGTGGCGCAGGCCTCGTAGATGATCTCGGCCACCGACGCCTCTTCGCGGCGCACGGGCATCTGCATCGAGTCCAGCCGCGAGAGCTCCAGGACGTCGTTGATGAGGTCCATCAGGTGTTGGGCCGAGCGAAAGATCTGGGCCACGTCACGCCTGAGTTCGACTGGCCACACCATGTCGCCATAGAGGTCAGGCGTGAGGTGCATGAGTTCGGCAAAGCCAAGGATGAGATTGAGCGGTGTGCGTAGCTCGTGGCTGATGTTGGCCGCAAAACGCTCCTTGAGGCCGCGGGCCTCGTCAGCGTAGGCGCGAGCAGCTGCGAGTTCGTTTCGCGTGCGCTCGAGCCGGCGCGTCGCCTCGACAAGCAGAGCGTTGTTGCGGTTGATCTCTTGCTGGCGGTCACGCAGCTGGCGCACCAGGCGCTCGGCATGCTCTTCTGACTGCCAGGCCCACTGCAGGGCCGTGTAAAGCCCGCGCGAAAAGATAAAGGAGAAGAGCGCAACAAGCCAAAGCAGCCCGATGGCGGGGTAGATGACGCTATCGGGCAGGCCGCTCAGCAGCAAGGGGACTGTATTGAGCAACGCTGACCCGATGCCCAGAGCGGGTTGCAGGCTCGAGCAGGCGATCACAAAGACCACGCTCACGTAGGGCACCACAGGCTCAGCAATACGATTGACATACAGGCCCGTGGCGATGCTTGGCCCCAACAGCAGCACCAGCTGCGATAGTATGGGCGCGCGCTTTCGCAGGGCGAAAATGAGCGCCCCCGAGATCGCTACCCAAAAGGCAGGTGTAGCGATCTCGCTGCGGTAGGTGCGCCCGGGAAGCGTGGCCCAGGCGATAGTGCCACCGATCACCAACAGCGCAAAGCCGATGTAGCCGCTCAGCTGTTCACGCAGCTCGCTGATGTCGGCGCGGGCATACTCTTCGATCAGACGATCGGTGTGCGACGGGTTGCTCTGGCCAGCGCTCTCGGCTGGTCGCTCGTGCGACATCAGCATCCTCCAGGCTCGCGAAAGGCGTGCATGACCATGCGCGCGGCGCACGCCTACAGGCCGTCCAGGTCCATCAGCTTACGCAGTACATCGGCGTCAACCTGGAACTCGAAAGCCTCGTCGCGGAGTAAGCGTGTATGCTGCTCTTCAAAGGTAGATTTGAGATCGCGGATCAGCCCGGCAAAACGCTCGACGGCGGCCTCGATCTCGGGGTTGTTGCCACGGTGTTCGCCCAGGTTAACATAGCGCCCGATCAGGTCGACACCAGTGCCCAGGTAATAGTCGAGAAAGCGCCGCGCGCGATGGATATCGGCTGGATCGCGCTCAAGGGCGTCGAGGATGAGCGCTGCGATGTCGGCAAGGCTGTTTATCTCCTGGCGCATGTCTCGTTCGGGGATGCGAATAGCGAGATGCCGCATCTGTCTCACCTGTCTGCGACCTGCCCGGACTGTCTGGCGGGCCTGCTCAGCCGTGAGGGCATAGTCGGGCTGCCGACGCTTGCGGCGCCAAAAGAGAAAGCCGATCGCCAGCCCCGAAGCCAGCCACAGGGCGAGCGCAGATTCTGAGAACAACGTAGCGCCCAGCAATCCAGCCTGCGCAATCATGCCCTTCTCCCTAGCGGGCGAACCCGCGCTCGGCCAGCCAGGCGGCAGCCTGGAGGCCATCGGTCACCTCGATGATCAGCACGGCGTCTTGCGGCGCCTTGTGGAGCGCGGCAAAGAGGGCCGGCCAGTTCATGCGGCCCTGGCCTGGCTGCCAGTGGCGGTCGACCACGCCGTCTCCGTCTTGCAGGTGCACATGGGCCAGCAGGTCGCCGGCGGCCTCTACCCAGCCATGCGGCGGCGGACCGCCGAACTGCTCTGTGATCAGGTTGTGCCCCACATCGATGCTGAGACCCACGCCGCGGTCGAAGGAGGCGACCAGCGCGCAGAGTGGCATCGGGTTGACGTCGGCGATGGTCTCGATGACCAGCCTGCAGCCGATCTCCAGCGCGAGCGCCAGCGGACGCTCAAGGGTGGCGTGCACTGCAGCGATCATCGCCTGTAGGTGGGCCTGGCCGGTGTGCTCGACCATGGGCAGGCCAAAGATGGCAAAGGGGCTGTGCAGCACCATGTGCCTGGCGCCCAGCTCGGCGCCGAACTCTAGGGCGCGCATGTAGCGGTCTGAGACGACCTGGCGGATGCGCGGATCGCCCGCGGCCAGCGGCAATGACACAAAGGGCCCGTGCAGCCCCAACGAGCCCTGGTAGCCATCCAAATAGGAGCGCGCCTGGGCAACCAGGTCACTCACGTCGCCCTCAAAGCGATCGAGCGATGCAAAGGGGTCTTGAAGCTCGAGCGGGCGCTGATCGCGAATGAGCCAGTCGCGGTACTCAGGTAGACGAGCGATGGGCGCGGCGACGCCCAGGAGTGGCAGTTGCTGGTTCATGTTGTGACATAGCCTCCATGCGCTGGTGTAACTCATCTGCAGCCGTCGAGCGCGCGCCTATGCTAGCACAACTTGGCTCCGACCGCGAGGGCGAGCGAAGCGGGGAGCCGTCCACATTTGACCGCGGCGCCGCTCTTGACCATCATGTGGAGCAGGGCAGGGCCCATAGACACGTTGGATCTGGCGACAGGAGTGGCGCACATGAGCAGTATCCTATGTATCGGAGCAGGCTATGTCGGCGGGCCGACCATGGCGGTGATCGCCAAGAACTGCCCACAGCACCGTGTGGTCGTGGTCGATGCCAACGCCGAGCGCATTGCCGCCTGGAACTCGGCGCGGTTGCCGATCTATGAGCCGGGGCTCGATCAGGTGATCGCGCAGGCACGTGGCCGCAACCTCTTTTTCCGCACCGACACCGAGGCGCAGATTGCCGCGGCCGATATCATCTTTGTGAGCGTGAACACGCCCACCAAGACGTTCGGCGAGGGCGCCGGACGAGCCGCCAACTTGCAGTACTGGGAGCGGGCAGCGCGCCAGATTCTGGAGCATTCGCGCACGCCCAAGATCGTCGTGGAAAAGAGCACGCTGCCGGTGCGAACAGCTGAAGCGATGGAGCGCATTCTTAACTCGCAGCCTGGGCGAGGCGTGCACTTTGATGTCATCTCGAATCCCGAGTTTCTGGCAGAGGGCTCGGCCATTCACGACCTGGAGCACCCCGACCGCGTGCTGATCGGCGGCAAGAGCACGCCCTCGGGCAGAGCGGCCGTCGAGCAGATCGTGGCGATCTATGAGAGCTGGGTGCCGCGCGAGCGCATCATTACCACCAACCTCTGGTCGGGAGAGCTGGCCAAACTGGCCGCCAACGCCTTTTTGGCGCAGCGTATCTCGTCCATCAACGCCATCTCGGCCCTGTGCGAGCGCACGGGCGCCGACATCACCGAAGTGGCGCATGCTATCGGCACCGACAGCCGCATCGGGCCCAGGTTCCTGCGCGCCAGCGTGGGCTTTGGCGGCTCGTGCTTTCGCAAAGACATCCTCAACCTGGTGTATCTGTGCGAGCACCACGGCCTGCCCGAGGTGGCCGCCTACTGGGAGCAGGTGGTGCTGATGAACGAATACCAGCAGCGGCGTTTTGGGAGCGTGATGCTCGAGGCCATGTTCAACACCGTGGCGGGCAAGCGCATTGCGCTGTTTGGAGCCGCGTTCAAGGCCAACACCGGTGATACGCGCGAATCGCCAGCGCTCAACGTGTGCCGTGAGCTCCTTGACGAGCGCGCCGAGCTGGTCATCACCGACCCCTATGCGCTGGACAATGCCCGGGCCGACCTGGGCGCGGCGGCTGAGCGGGTAGAGTTCGAGCCTGACCCCTACAAAGCAGCGCAAGGCGCCCATGCCATCGCCATTCTGACCGAGTGGCAGCAGTTCGCCGAGCTGGACTATGAGGCGATCTACCGCGACATGGTCAAGCCGGCGTTTATCTTTGACGGTCGGAACATCCTCGACCACGCCCAACTGCACCGCCTCGGGTTCAACGTTTACGCCATCGGAAAGCCGCCCTTGGCGCATTTCGACTGAATGCAACGGCAACCGCGGCAGTTAGTGCTGCTCGGAGGCCGTAGGCAATCTCAGGGCCAGAATGAACCCGGCGGCGGTGCTAACGGCGGCGAGTAGGTACAGGGGCAGATACCCCGCTCCCTGCAAAAGGGCGCCCCCCAACACGGGCGCCAGGGCCGTCAAGCCGACGATGCCATTGGCCAGGCCCACGTAGGTGGGCCGCAGCTCGGCCGGGGCAATGGCAAACACATAGTTGCGAAAGCCCAGCATGCGGATGCTGTTGAACACCCCGATGCCCACATACACCAGGGCATAGAGCGGGGCGCTCTGCAGGCCTACGATCTCGGCCAGCAGCGCCAGCAATGGCGAGCTGATCACCACGCTACAGCCGATGCGGATAGCCCAGTGCAGGCCGCGTCGCTCGGCCACAACGCCCAGCACAAGGCTGGCGGCGATGTAGGCCAGCGAGCTCACCACAACAAAGAGCCCGGCGACGCTGGCAGGGATGCCCAGGCGCTGGGTGGCGTGGACGCCGTAGAAGGGCACGGCCAGCCACACACAAGACGTGAGCGCCTGGCACAGCACCATGCGTCGAAAGCGCGCATCACCCCAGGCCTGTCCCCAGGCGGCCGCCTGCCGCTGCGCGCCTGCGCCGCTGCGCGCGGCGTCGCGAGGCAGCAGCAACAGCGCCACGGCCGAGATGACCAGGGCGACGCAGGCAAGCGCCAGTAGCAGGCCAAAGTTGCGCGGAAAGGGCCAGGCAGGGTTGGCCAGAGCCCACGACACCAGGCCCCCCACGGCCAGGCCCAGCACCCCGGTGATGATCTGTGTGAGGCTAAACAGGCGCACCCGCTCGCGCTCGGGCAGCAGGCGCGGCAGCATGTCGGCCAGAGCGATGACGATAAGGCCATCGCTGGTCATGTAGATGGCGAACAGGCCCATAAAGAGAGCCAGCAACGCACCGGGGTGGCGTGCCAAGGGCGTAAAGCAGGCTGCGGCCACCACTATCATGGGCAGACGCCCGATCAGCGTGAGCGCCATCACGCGCCACTTGCTGGGCTGGCGTTGCACCCAGGCTGCCAGGGCCACCTGTGGCACCACCCACAGCCCCAGGGCGATAGTGGGCACGAGGCCGATCAGGGGTTTGGATCTGGTCAGGCCCGCCACAAAGAGCGGCAGCACGTTGTCGTGCCCGGCCAGCGACAGCGTGAGGAAAAAGAACACGGCATCGATCGCCAGCAACCAAAAACTGCGGCGGGTGTTGGCTCGCATGGCAGGCCTCGTGTGGTAGAGTGTAGCAACGGCCCCGCCTCCGGTTACAGGGGCGGGGCCGTGTCGGTGCAGCGCCTGTTAGTTGACGACGTTCTCGCGGCGCCCCTCGCTAAAGGCCTTGATGTTGTCTACGGCCGTCTGCATCAGGCGGGCGCGGGCCGAGCGTGTAGCCCACGAGATATGCGGCGTGATGTAGACGTTCTTGGCCGTCATTAGCGGGTTATCCATGGTCGGCGGCTCGACCTCGAGCACATCGAGGCCTGCGCCGGCGATGACGCCGCGGTTGAGGGCGTCGGCCAGGTCCGCATTGTTGATGACCGGGCCGCGGCTGGTGTTGATCACAAAGGCGGTGGGCTTCATCAGCGACAACCGCTCGGCGTTGCAGACGCCCTGCGTTTCGGGCGTGAGGGGGCAATGGAATGAGAGCGCATCTGACTCGCGGAAGAGCGTCTCAAGGTCGACCATGCGCACGTTGGGGTCGCCCGGATCCTGTACATATTCGTCAAAGGCGATCACCTTCATGCCAAAGGCCTTGGCGATCTGGGCAGTGTTGCGGCCAATGCGGCCAAAGCCAAACACGCCCATTGTGAGCCCATGCAACTCGATCAGGGGATAGTCCCAGTAGCAAAAGTCCTCGCTCTCGGCCCAGCGCCCGGCCTTGACGGTGTCAGAGTGGTAGGCCACGCGCTGCGTCAGGTTCAGCAGATGAGCAAAGACCATCTGCGCCACCGACTGGGTGCCATACGTAGGAATGTTGGCTACAACGATGCCACGCTCACGCGCCGCCTCGATATCAACGACGTTGAACCCGGTGGCCAGCACGCCGATGTAGCGGAGCTCGGGCAACTGCGCCAGCACCTCGCGAGTCATCTCGACCTTGTTGACCAGCAACACCTGGGCGCCTTTGGAGCGCTCGATCACCTGGTCGGCCGGGGTGCGGTCGTACACGGTCGTATCGCCCAGCGCCTCGAGTCCCTCCCAGGTCAGATCGCCCGGGTTGAGGGTGTAGCCATCCAGCACCACAATCTTCATGATCTCACCTCATCTTGTTGTAGTATCGCCAGCATCGAGGGGCGGCAGGTCAACGCGCTCGCCATAGCCGCCGATCCAGTAACGCCTTTCAGGATACTTGACGTCCATATAGTCGGCAAAGAGCTTGGGGTCGGCGCTGTTGTGGGCGAACATATCATAGTGGCTGGGCACGGTGAGGCGGGGCTGGAGTTCGCCGGCCAGGTCGACCGCCTCCTGATAGGTCATGTTGCCGATGCAGTCGTTGGACAGGCGCACGGCATCGCGGCCATTGATGGGTACGAAAAAGATGTCGGGCGACCAGCGCCGTAGCTTGAGCAGCATACCCTCGTAGCGGCAAGTGTCTCCGGTGTGCACAATGGTGACGCCGCCTGTCTCGACGATAAAGCAGAGATAGGGATAGCCCAGCACTGGATCGCGATCGAGGAATTCGTGCGCAGCGGCGATGGCCGAGATGCGCAGGCCCTCTTCTTCGTAGGTGAGCCCTTCGTCGAGAGTGAGCACCCGCTCGTCTGCGATGCCCAGCTGGGTGAGATGCTGCGCGGCCACGCGCGAAACCACAAACCGTGTCTTGGACGTTGCGGTGGCAATGCCGGTGATGGCGTACGGGTCCACATGGTCGATGTGGTCATGGCTGCCAAAGACAAAATCGGCGTGACGCACTTCTTTGGGCAGCAACAGAGGAGGCACCTGGCGGGCATCGTCGGGGCTGAGGTAGGGGTCGAAATACAGGATGCGCCCCCCGGCCTTGACGATAAAGCTATGTTGCCCTAGCCACCAGAAGGCGAGCCCGCCGTAGGGCGGTGCGGCCTTGTTGATTTCGTGGATCAGCTCGGCGTGTTGTCTCATGGGTTGGTCCTATCGCAGGGTTGCAGCACATGGCACGCTTTCTTATAGACGCGTGCGGCTCTGACGTCAAGCGCCGGTCAGGGGGCGTCAGGCAAAGGGTTGCTCGATGGACGGGCTGGGTTGCGTGAAAAAGTGCGCACCATCCTGGGCCATGTAGATGCAGTCCTCGAGGCGGATGCCAAACTCGCCATAGATGCAGATCATGGGCTCATCGCTGAAGCAAAGGCCTGGCGCCAGAGGCACCTTGTTGCCACGCACCACATTGTGCCACTCGTGCACCTCGAGCCCGATGCCGTGGCCGGTGCGATGGGGCAAGCCCGGCACGGCATAGTCAGGGCCCAGCCCTGCCGCAGTGATGACACGGCGAGCGGCGGCGTCGACCTGCTCCATGGGGGCGCCCAGCTGGCAGGCCTCAAAGGCGGCATGCTGGGCCTGCTGCTCGATCTCCCATATATCGCGCATGCGCTGCGTGGGCTGACCAAAGACGAACGAGCGGCTAATGTCAGACCAGTAGCCATCCACGGTACAAGAACCATCCATGACGATCATGTCGCCTTCGCGTAGTCGGGTCTCGTTGATGCTGCCGTGAGGGTAGGCGGTACTGGGGCCAAACACGGGCCATATGGCGCCCTCGGCCCCCAGCGCGCGGTGCGCGGCCACCGAGATGTCACGGAACTCGGACTGCGACATGCCCGCGCGCAAGTGAGCGATGCTCGCGCGGTAGGCCGCCGCTGTGATGTCGTTGGCGCGTTGCATGAGAGCGATCTCGGCTGGGCTCTTGTAGGCGCGGCAGGCTATCGTGACGGCATCGGCGCTGGTGAAATTCAGCCATGGCGCCTGGCGGCGGATGCCATCGAACACAAAGAAGCGCACCTGCTCTTCGACGCCGACGGCGCCACCAGAGGGCGTGCATTCGGCCAGAAGTTCGGCCATGAGGCGGTAGGGGCTCTCGTGCTCTTGCCACACCAAGATGCGTGCCTCGGCCCCCAACTGCTCGGCCAACCGCTCGCCCTCAAAGCCGGGGCACACATAGGCTAACTCGCCCCGAGCGGGCAGCACGGCGCCCAGCAGGCGCTCGCTAAGCCCCCAGCGCACGCCAGTGTAGTAGCGCAGCGAAGGCCCTGCCTCGAGATAAATGGCGTCGAGGCCGGCACTGGCCATCAGGCGTTGCGCCTGATGGCGCCGCTGGGCCCGTTCCTGGTCGTCGATGGGACGGATATCATCGACCATGGACGTGAGATCGCTGAAAGAGGGCAGCTCATGGTGCATGGCGTGGCTCGCTGGGTTAGGCTGTCTGCAGCATAGTCGCCACACCGACGACCAGCAACTGTGGCCTGGCCGCGCCGGCGCCAAGGCAGCGTAATGTGTGTTATAATCTAGATGCAGTATCGGCTGGATGTAGTATTGCAGGTATACCGCTTGGAGGCGTGACCATGCTACCGACAAAAGCCTTTGGCGCAACCGGCCACGTGAGCACCCGCATCATCTTTGGTGCCGCTGCGCTCGGCAGTGTGACCCAGGCAGATGCCGACCGCACCTTTGAGTTGCTCATGAAGTATGGCGTCAATCATATCGACACGGCGGCCAGCTATGGCGATGCCGAGCTGCGCATCGGGCCGTGGATGAGGACGCATCGCAAACGCTTCTTCCTGGCCACCAAAACGGGGCAACGCCCCTACACCGAGGCCCACGACGAGATCCGCCGCTCGCTGGAACGGATGCAGACCGACTATGTCGACCTGCTCCAGCTCCACGCGCTGTTCGAGCCCGATGAGTGGGATATCGCCATGGGTGACAATGGCGCGCTCAAGGCCGCCATCGAGGCCAAAGAAGAAGGGTTGGTGCGATTCATCGGCGTTACTGGCCATGGCACCACGGTGGCGCACATGCATCTCAAGAGCCTTGAACGCTATGGCTTTGACAGCGTGCTGCTGCCCTACAACTATCCCATGATGCAGAACCCCGCGTATCGCGACGACTTTGAGCGGCTGGTGGGCCTTTGCGTAGAGCGCGACGTGGCCGTACAGACGATCAAGTCGCTGGCGGTGGGCGCCTGGGGCGACAAAGAGCGCACCCGCGCCACCTGGTACGAGCCACTCGAGGCACAAGAGGATATCGATCTGGCCGTCAGCTATGTGCTGGGAGACCCAAGGGTGTTCCTGAACACATCGGGCGATATCCACATACTGCCGCGCATTCTGGATGCGGCCACGCGGTTCACGCAGAGGCCCATCGATGAGGAGATGGCGGCGCTGGTAACGCGTCGCGGCATGACGCCGCTGTTCGTCTAGAGGGCGCGCAGGGCACTGCTGGCCCTGAAAGCGCGTCTGCGCCGGAGCATGTCAAGGCCCGCCATACGGCGGGCCTTGACATTGTGGCGACGCTATAGCGGGCAGCGCCTATTCGGCAGGAATCATCACGGGGTCTACATGTCCCTTGAACTGGCTCATGTAGAGGTTATAGTAGAACCCGCGCTGGGCCAGCAGCGACATATGCGTGCCGCGCTCTATGATCTCGCCGTCGTCTATGACCAGCACCTGATCGGCGCTGCGGATCGTGCTCAAGCGGTGGGCGATCACAAAGGCGGTGCGCCCTTCCATCAAGCGCAGCAGGGCCTCTTGGATGTGTATCTCGGTGCGGGTATCGACCGAGCTGGTGGCCTCATCGAGAATGAGGATCTGCGGGTTGGCCAGCATGGCGCGTGCAATGGCCAAGAGCTGGCGCTGCCCCTGGCTGAGGTTGCTGCCGCGCTCAGACAGTTCGGTCTGATAGCCGTTGGGCAGCCGCCGGATAAAGTGGTCGGCGTTGGCCAGGCGGGCCGCCGCGATCACCTCTTCGTCGGTCGCATCGAGGCGGCCATAGCGGATATTCTCCATCACCGACTGGGCGAACAAAAAGTTGTCTTGCAGCACCAGAGCGATGGCGCGACGCAGCGAGTCTCTATCGATCTGGCGCAAATCAACGCCATCGAGGCGGATGGAGCCCTCGTCCACATCGTAGAAGCGTGTCAACAGGTTGACGATGGTGGTCTTGCCGGCGCCGGTGGGCCCCACCAGTGCGATGGTCTGGCCGGGCTCGGCATGCAGGGCAACGCTCTTGAGCACGGGCACGTCGTCGACATAGCTAAAGCTGACATCGTCGAACACCACGTCGCCCGCGATGTCGCCCAAAGACACGGCATCATCATGCTCGCCCAGTTCAGGCACCTCATCGAGGACCTCAAAGATGCGTTCAGCGCCTGCCAGCGATGACTGGATGGTGTTGAGCAGGTTTGCGATCATCATCAATGGGCGCCCCAGCTCGCGCGAGTAGTTGATAAAGATGGCGATGGTGCCGACGGTAGCCAGGCCGTTGATGGCCATGACCGCGCCAACCAGGGCCACGATGGCATAGGCCAAATGGTTGATGAGGCCCGAGAGCGGCCCGACGACGCCAGACAGGGTCTGGGCAAAGATGGCCGCTTTGACGTAAGCCTGGTTGCTCACGTCGAACTCGGCCATTGAGGCCTCTTCACGGGCATAGGCCTTGATGACGCGCTCGCCAGTGATGGTCTCTTCGATGATGCCATTCATGATGCCGAGCGTCGCCTGTTGTTCGCGATAGCCGCGACGCGTGTGCTTGGCGATGTAGCGCGTGACGATGGCCATCATGGGCACAGAGACGAGCGTCACCAGAGCCATGCGCCAGTTGACGGCGAACATGGTAAAGCAGACGCCGATGATCGTCAGCATAGACGAGATCAGTTGCGTGGCGCTCTGGTTGAGCATCATGCTGATGGTCTCGACATCGTTGGTCAGGCGGCTCATGAGTTCGCCGTGAGGCTTGCTGTCAAAGTAGCGCAGCGA
>JAAYDS010000156.1 GCA_012729155.1 Chloroflexota bacterium
AGCGTCAGGCCTGGCCCCACTTGTCCTTCCAGCCAGACTCTTCCCACTCGGTCTCGACGTCTTTTTGCCAGGCGTCCATGGCCTCCTTAGCGGTCATCGCATCGCGGTACACCTGCTCCTCATACTGATAGCCCTTGGTCGAGATAAAGGAGCGGATGGGGATGATGTTGTCGCCATAGGCATGGGTGCAGCTCTTGGCCGAGTCGAGGTAGAACTGCAGGCCGGGGAACTTGCTGGCATCGACGCCGTCGATGTACTCTTGGAAGGCCGGCAGCCAGCCGATGGTGTCAAAGATGATGTCGCAGATCGCCTTGGACTGCAGCATCTCGATGACGGGAAAGGCCTCTTTGGCATGCTCGCCCTCGAGGAAGAGGCCGGTGGCGTGGCCGTTGAACCCCTGGATCTTGTCGCCCGCGCGATAGTCTGGCATGGGGATCCAGGTGGCCACGTTGTACTGGGCCACTTCGGGCTTTTCCTTGACGGTCTCGCCGGGGTGCCAGTAGCCCTCAAAGATCATGGCCTGGACCTCGGCGTTGTACGAGCCGCCCCAGGTGCCCTGGCCCTCGACGGAGCGCATGCCCTGCAGGTTGTCGGCGCCCATGTGGCGGATGAACTCTGCCATGGTGTCGACGGCCTCGACGAACTTTTCGTCGTTGAGGGCAAAGGTGCCGGTGGCCGGGTCAAAGGCGTTGGTGATGTCAAAGACCTCTTTGAGGAACCAGCCATCGGTGTCGCAGATGGCGTCGCCGACGGCGTCGTAGGGGTCGATGCCAAAGCGCACCAGGTTGCCGGCCGAGTCGAACTCGGTGAGCTTGACGTGCCAGTCGAACAGCTCGGTCAGGGTCTGGGGCGGGTTGTTGATGTCGAGGCCCGCCTCGCCGATCAGGCGCGAGTTCATATTGAGGCCGCGCCGCACATAGCACTCGTGGGCGGGCACGCCATACTGCACACCCTGCCACTGGGCATGGGCGTTGGTCCAGTTGCCCTCAAAGAACTTTTCTGGCTTGACGACCTCGCTGGCCTCGACATAGGGGCCCAGGTCCATCATCTTGCCGCCGAGGATAAAGTCAAAGTGCGGGCCGAGGTCGCCCACATCGGGCGGGGTGCCGGCGGCCACCGCGGTGCGACCGGCATCGCCACCACGGCCGGTGCCGAACTCGATCTCATAGCCCTGGGCCTCGATGGCCTGCCACTCTTCTGTGGCGCGGAAGGCCGGCTCGCAGGCCTGGGGCTGGTTCCAGAAGATGTGATATTTGAGCAGAACTTTTTCCTTGGCCGCGGGGGCAGCCGGTTGCTCGGCGGGCTTGGCAGCCTCGGGAGCGGCCTCTGCAGGGGCGGGGGTCGCTTTGGGGGCGCAGGCGGCCAGGGCCATGCCGGCGGCGCCAAAGGCGGCCATTTGCACAAAGGTACGACGTGACAGCTTCATCTTGTCCTCCTCCACCTGAACCGTTATTCGCGGCGTTCTCGCCGCTCATGCTCATGATGAGCACTTCAAACGAATATGTCAAGCGGTTCTCGTCTCTTTCTGGCGGTTTCGTCTTTGGAGCGCGCTGCCGGGCGGCCTAGAATCGGCGCAGCATAATGTGAGGCAGACCATGCGGGAGATGATGAGGCGGTTGGGGCGTATCTTTGGGCAGCGCGAGGTGCTGGCCCTGACCATCAACGTGATGCTGGCCGAGCTGGTGGTGGGCACCTATCACCCCTACTTCAGCCTGTTTGCCCAGAGCGTGGGCGCCAGCGTGGCGCTGGTGGGCGCCCTGGTGGCGGTGCAGACCTTGAGCCGCACCGTCAACTGTCTGACGATGGGCGCCCTGTCTGACCGCATGGGGCGCAAGGGCATCATCGTGGCAGCCATGGCCACCTTTGCGGTGGCGCTGTTGGCGATGACGCTGTTGCGTTCGCCGGCGCCGCTGTTTGTGACGCAGCTGCTCTTTGGCGCGGCACAGGCCGGCGTGTTCGATATCGGCATCGGCTACCTGGGCGACGTGGTGCCGCGTGAGGATCGCGGCGCCGCCATCGGGCTCTACACCACGGTGATGGGCATCGGCTTTGGGGTGGGCAGCTCGTTGGGCGGGGCGCTGGTGGGCGCCGATGGGGCCTATCTGACGGCCTTTCGTGTGACGGCGCTGTTTGCGCTGGCCGGCGCCGTGGTGGCCAGCTGGGGGCTGCGCCGCGTGAGCCGCGCGGGCGTGCAGCAGGCCCCCGAGCCGGCCGCTGGCTGGCGGCTGCGCGCCATGGTCACGCCCATGCTCGAGGCGCTGCACAACCGCCTGCTGCTGTCGGGCTCGATCCTCAACGCGCTCAAGTCGGCCTGGTTTGCCGTGGTGGGCGGGGGCTTTTTGTCGCTCTACATGGCCAACCATGGCATCAGCGCCGAGGCGATCGGGCTGATCTTTGGGCTGCGAGCCATCACGTCGTCGGCGGCACGGCTGCCAGCGGGGCTGTTGACACGCCGCTGGTCGAGCTACTGGATCATCATCGCCGCCACCAGCGTGACGATGGTGGGCTTTTGGCTGTTGCCGCTGTTCACCAGCCTGTGGGCGCTGGCGGGGTTTGTGGCCATTGAGGGGGCCATGTTCGGCGCGCTGATGAGCGTGGGCAATGCCTTTGTGGCCGAGAACGCCCGCCCCGAGAACCTGGGGTCGGCGCTGGGCCTGTTCGGCACCGTGGGCGGGGCGGGCTCGACGCTGCTCTCGCTGCTGGTGGGCCTGGTCGCCGAATGGCGCGGGCTGCCCACTATGTTCATGTTTATGGGCGTGGTGCTGCTGCTGGGCATGGGGCTGTCGCTGTGGGTGCGCGGCAGGGCGTCAGCGGCGCGCGTCTAGAGCGCATACTGAGCATAATGAGTATAGCAACCTAGTCGCGTGCGTCCTCGTCGCCCGCCGCCAGGGCCCCCAGCGCCACAAACACCAGCAGCGCCAGCAGAATCAGCAGCGCAGACAGCGGCGCTGCGGCGTTGAGCCCAAAGCCCTGAAAGCGCTCGTAGACCAGCACGGCCAGCGTGCGCGGGTGGTAGGCCAGCAGCACCACCGCGCCAAACTCGCTGATGCCCCGCGCCCACATGAGCAGCGCGCCACTGGCGATGCCCCGCCGTGCGCACGGCAGCACAATGCGCCAGAACGTCTGCCAGGGCGAGGCGCCATCGACGTGGGCAGCCTCTTCCAGGTCGGGGCTGACGGCGGCGATGGCCTCGCGGGCCGAGCTGACCAGCAGCGGCACGCTGACGAACACCATCGCCATGACGATGCCCGCCAGACGGTCGGTGAGCGCCACGCCCACTCTGGCCAGTGGCGCCCCCAGCGCGCCGCGCGCGCCGTAGGTGAGCAGCAGTGCCACGCCCGCCGCGGTGTGCGGGATGATCACCGGCAGGCCCAGCAGCGCCTCGACCCAGCGCCGCCCCCTGATGGCCCGCCGCGCCAGCAGATAGGCGAGCGGCACCCCCAGCGCCAGCCCCGTGGCCGTGGCCAGGGCGGCCGCCAGCAGCGTCACGCGGGCCGAGCGCAGCACCTCGCCGTCGTGCAGCGTTTGCCACAGGGCGGCGGGCGGTGCGCCCGCGAGTATCAGCCCCAGCGGCAGCGCGAGAAAGAGCAGCAGCAGCCCGCCCAGGGCGGCCCACAGCGGGTCGAGGCCGCGGCGCGGGCGGGCCATGGCTAGTTGGCCTCGGCGGCGGCGCACAGCGGCTGCAGCAGCGCCGGCAAACGCTCGGGGTGGTCGACTGTGGGCGGCGACAGCAGCGGGTGATGATGCGCCGCCATGATGCGCTGGCCCTCGGCCCCCAGCAAAAAGGCGATAAAGCGCTCGGCGGCCGCGGGCTGCGGCGCGTTGGCGGGGATGGTGAGCCCGTAGGCAATGTGCTCGCCCGCGAACACCGGCTCGATCGAGCTAAAGCGACGAAAGTCGAGCTGCACCGATACCTGCCCGTAAAAGTCGTTCAGCGCCGGCGTGCTCAGGTTGAGGCCGTCGGGCAGCACCACATGCTGCAGGCCGTGCTGGCGCGCCACCGACTCGTACTCAAAGATATAGTCCACATCGCCCGACTGCAGCAAGGGGATGAGCTGCACGCTGCTGCCGCGCAGCACGAGGGTGCTGTTGGGGCGCGGCTCGAGCAGCTCGGGCACGTGGATGGTGGTGTGGCCCTGGGCCTGCGCGGCGGTGATGGGCGCGATAAAGCGGCCCGCCAGCAGGTCGGTAAAGAGGTGCGGCCGCCCATAGACCTGTTCGGCCAGCTTGAGCACCATCAACTGGCGGTAGCCCAGGGCGTCAAAGCGCGGGTCGGCCAGGCCCAGGCGTGTGCGCGGCTGCGAGACGATCTCGGGCCAGTTGTTGGCGTCGAGGCCGTCGGCGCCCGGCGCAGTGGGGCTAAAAGCCAGGGCCACGCGGTTGCCGGCAAAGCGAATGTTCCAACTGGCATAGGGCTGGCCCGTGTCGGGGTTGACGCTCTGATACATGAGCTGCGACAGCAGGGCATGGTCGGCCGAGGCCACCACGTCGATGGGCCGGTGCAGGTCGGTGACGTGACGGATCACCTGGATAGAGCCATGCGCTTCGAGCTCGACGTCGATATCGGGGTTGGCGGCCTCAAAGGCCTCCTCGACGGCGGCAAAGGGGATCATCAGGCTGCCGGCCTCGAGCACCAGCAGGTGCACCCGCTCGGGCGGCGGCGTGGCGGTTGGGGCGGGCGTGGCGGCTGCGGTGGCCGTGGCGGTGGCGGCGGGCGGCTCTGGCGTGGCCGTTGGAGCAGTGGCCACCGTGGCGGGGCCGCAGGCGGCCAGCATGAGCGTCAAGAGCAGGGCGCCCAGGGCGTGCAGAGAGCGATGCGGAGCGATCAAGATGGCCTCTCTATGGTGGGGCCAGGGGAGAGCGGCCTCGTTGCCGCTCTCCCCTGGCGCAGGATGCTATTTGACCTCGAGCAGTCGAACGTCTTTGACCCACAGGCCCGTGTCCATGCCAGACATGGCCAGATCATAGCCCTCATCCGAGACCTCGAGCATGCAGTCGTCGCACGCCAGCAGGTCGGCCAGGGGCATGTCGATGGCATAGCCATCGCCTGCGGTCAGGTGCAGCGTGGTGGCGGCACCATCGGGCTCGCAGGCGGCCAGCAGCTCGTTGAGGCGCACCCCCTCGACAGAGATGGCGCCCTTTTTGAGGTGCTCGACGGCAACGGTCTCGATGCCCACCTGGGCCAGGGCGGCGGCATCATAGGCGATGGGTGTGGCCACCTTGCCATAGATGTGCAACACGCCGGCGGCCATCTCGGGGGCTGCGGCGGCCTCGACGGGCTCGGGCGTGGGCGTGGGTGTGGCCTCGGCCTGAGCCTCGACGGGTACGATGGCCTCGCCAGAGAGTAGCACCTGCGCCACAGCGCCCACCATCTCGTTCTTGGCCAGGTCGTCGCCCACCAGCCGCAAGGGCCACTGGTCGTCGGGCAGCGGCTCGTCATCTACCAGGTAGGCCATGATGATCTCTTTGTTGCGGCTGACGCGTGCCCCGTCGAGAGTGACGCGGTAACCGTCGGCGGCCACCACATCTACCTGATAGCCCACGCTCACCAGCTCGTCGTTAAAGGCGCCGCCCTCGTGCTTGTTGGCGTCGTCTACACGGCCCACGAGATAGTAGAGCGGCATGCCGATCCACTTGCGGCCCTCGTCATCGACCCAGGGGCTCTCGTGGCAGGTGGGCGCCGCGCCAGACTCGAAGGTGTCGCGGCTCATCTCTTCGACGATAGCGCCCTCGAGGTGCAGCGTCCACTCGACGATAGCCGGTTTGATCTGCATCTCGCGCGCCCATTTGACGGCCCAGTGGCCGTCGGTCACCTGGTTGGGCTCGCTGCTGACCACGCCAATGCGCAACGGGCCGTCCTCGTCGGTGGGGATGGGCTCGCCCTCGCGCTCGTACACCACGATGGGCGTGAGGGGGCCCTCGCGGGTCACCTCGTCGCCGGTGGCCGGATCAAAGGTCACAAAGGCGCCCTCGTACACCTGCGCGTGCGAAAAGGTGATGCCATAGCCATCTTTGGCCACGATGGTGATGGCCGTCGTCTCGTCGCAGCCGCCCACCTGCTCGCAAAGATCGGCCAGCGAAACGCCGGTGTGCACCGTGGGCGGGGTTATCTTGCCGGTAGAGCTCTTGGTGCCGGCATAGCCCTCGGTGACGGGCAACTGCTTGAGCTGGTCGATAGAGAGGATCAGCTCGCGCTCGAGCCCGATCAGCTTGATGCTGGCGCCAGGGTCTGGCGTGGGGGTGACGGGCGCGGGCGTGGCGGTGACCACCACGATATGCGGCGTCTGCGTGGGGGCGGCCTCGGGCGTCACAGCCAGCGGCGTGGCGGTGACGATCACCGTCTGCACCACCGGCGCGGCCTGGCA
>JAAYDS010000157.1 GCA_012729155.1 Chloroflexota bacterium
GCGCGCAGGCGCTCTTGCGCTCGCTTGGAGCGAAACAGGTCTTCGCGATCTTTTTCGTCGAGGGTGCCCTGAATGTAGGCCACCGTCTCCTGATAGCTGGGGATGAACATGTTCTCGAGTGCATTCACGCGGCGCTGGGTGCGGCGCAACTCGAGTGAGAGCCGCCAGACGGTGGTGACCTTCTCGGCCAGCTCGCCGGTGAGGGCAAAGGCGTCGCGCCAGGCCGTGCGGGCGGCGTCGAGCAGCACCGAGCTGTTGCCCGGCCCAAAGGCGGGCCGCTCGGCGGGCAGGTCATACTCGACGGTGGGCACTACCACACCCATCACACTGCGCGGGGTGATCTGCAGCGCGGCCACAGGGGGGTGAGCCAACGCAAAGCGCCGTAGCCGCTCCGAGCCCTCGGCCACGCGGGCCTCTTCGATGGCAGCATAGGCGCGCGCGTAGCGCTCTTGCACCAGAGCGCGGATGCGCTCGGCGTCTTCGATGAGGCGCATGATCTCGATCATAAGCACGTCGCGCTTGCGTTCGAGCAGGCGGTGCCCCTGGCGGGCCAGCTCGAGCCGCTGGCGCACGGTCAGCAGGTTGCTGCGCGTGGGCGAGACTTTGAGCCTGGGCATGGCTAGGCCTCGTTTGTGGTGGCGCCGGCCGCCGCGGCGGGCGGGCGATAGTGTGCATCGAGGAGCTGTTCGGAGACACGGGTCAGTTCGTCGCGCGGCAGCTGCGAGAGCACCCGCCAGCCCAGATCCAGGGTCTGCTCGAGCGAGCGGTTCTCATCGCGCCCCTGGTTGAGAAACTGGCGCTCGAAAGCGGCGCCAAAGGCCAGATAGCGCCGGTCGGCATCAGAGAGCTCCTCTTCGCCCACCACAGCGGCCAGAGAGCGGATGTCGCCCACGCGGGCATAGGCGGCATAGAGCTGGTTCGATAGCGCGGGGTGGTCGGCCCGCGTATAGCCCTCGCCTACGCCGTCTTTCATGAGACGCGAGAGCGATGGCAGCACATTGATGGGCGGATAGACGGCCTGCCCGTAGAGCTCGCGGCCGAGCACAATCTGCCCCTCGGTGATGTAGCCGGTGAGGTCAGGGATGGGATGGCTGATATCGTCGTTGGGCATCACCAGAATGGGCACCTGGGTGATGGAGCCCTTGCGCCCACGCACGATGCCGGTGCGCTCATAGTGCGAGGCCAGGTCGCTGTAGAGATAGCCTGGATAGCCCTTGCGGCTGGGCACCTCACCGCGCTGGCTGCCCAGCTCGCGCAGGGCCTCGCCATAGTTGGTCATATCGGTCATGATGACGAGCACGTGCATATCATGCTCAAAGGCGAGGTGCTCTGCCAGGGTGAGGCCAGCGCGCGGCGCCATGATGCGCTCCATGGGGGCGTCGCTGGCGAGGTTGAGGAACATGGCCGTGCGGTTGAGCGCCCCGCTCTCTTGCAGGCTACGCCGAAAGAACTCGGCGTCGTCGTGGCGGATGCCCAGCGCCACAAACACAATGGCAAAGGGCTCGTTGCCCTCGAGCAGATGCGCCTGGCGCACGATCTGCGCAGCAAGCTCGTTGTGCGGCAGGCCGCTGCCAGAAAAGATGGGCAGCTTTTGGCCGCGGATGAGCGTGTTCATACAGTCGATGACCGAGATGCCAGTGACGATCAGGCTGCGCGGATACTGCCGCGCAGTCGGGTTGATGGGCAGGCCATTGACATCGGCCAGGCGCTCGGCCACGGGGCGCGGCAGGCCATCCAGAGGCTCGCCAGAGCCAGAAAAGACGCGCCCCAGCATCTCACGCGCCACGGCGATCTCGAGGGGGCGGCCGACAAACCGCACACTGGTGTCGGCGGCCACCAGCCCCGACGTGCCCGACCAGACCTCGATCACGGCGCGATCGGCGCCCACCTCGACGACGCGCCCGCGACGCAGGCGGCCATCGCGGCCAGCGATCTGGACCGTCTCGCCATAGGCCACGCCGCGCACACCGCTCACCATCACCAGCGGGCCGTTGATGGCGGCGGCGCCGATGTACTGGGCGGTGGGTAGATGCAACCTGGCGTCAGATCGTTGCGCTATGTCGCTCATGGCGATAGTCCTCTTCGATGGCGGCCAGCTGGGCATAGAGCTGCTCTTGCAGGGCCGCTATAGCCGTGGTGTCTTGATTGGCGACGGTGCTGCCCAGGCGGCGCACCTGCGGCCAGAGCGTCACCTCATCTTGCAGGCGGCCCACGGGCGCACCGCGTGCGATGATTGCCAGGCCGCGATCATAGATGTTGGCCAAGAGCGCCAGCATGGCGGCCTGCTTGGGCGGCGTGCTGTAAGCGTCGACGGCATCGAGGGCGCTCTGCTGCAGAAAGGCGTCTTTGATGAGGCGCGCCACAAAAAGCAGGTAGCGTTGTGCGTCGGGCAGCGTATCGGGCCCCACCAGGCGTACGATCTCTTGCAGGCGGCCCTCGCCCTGCAGAATATCGACGATGCGGGCGCGGTGCGCCGCCCAGGCATCAGAGACGTGTTCGGCCCACCAGGGGGAGATCTCTTCGACATAGCCGCTGTAGCTATCGACCCAGTTGACGGCCGGAAAGTGCCGCGCCGAGGCCAGCGCTTTGTCGAGCGCCCAAAAGACGCGCACAAAGCGCTGCGTGTGCTGCGTCACCGGCTCCGAAAAGTCGCCGCTGGGCGGCGAGACGGCGCCGATGAGGGTGACCGAGCCCTCTTGGCCCGAGAGGGTGCTCACGCGGCCGGCCCGCTCGTAGAACGAGGCCAGGCGCGAAGGCAGATAGGCGGGAAAGCCTTCTTCGGCGGGCATCTCTTCGAGGCGGCCCGAGATCTCGCGCAGCGCCTCGGCCCAACGCGAGGTCGAATCGGCCATCAGGGCCACGTGCAGCCCCATATCGCGGTAGTATTCGGCCAGAGTGATGCCGGTGTAGATGCTGGCCTCGCGGGCGGCCACGGGCATGTTCGACGTGTTAGCGATCAGGATGGTGCGTTCGATCAGCGGGCGCCCCGTCTTGGGGTCGCTCAGATGGGGGAACTCACGCAACACATCGGCCATCTCGTTGCCACGCTCGCCACAGCCCACATAGATGATGATGTCGGCATCGCACCACCTGGCCAGGGCCTGCTGCAACACCGTTTTGCCGGCGCCAAAGCCGCCTGGCACGGCAGCCGTGCCGCCGCGGGCGATGGGAAAGAGCGTATCGATGACGCGCTGCCCGGTGATGAGGGGCGTGACGGGCGGCAGGCGCCCGGCGCTGGGGCGCGGCTGACGCACCGGCCAGCGCTGCATCAGGTTGAGTTCGCGCTCGCCGCTGGCGGTGCGCACACGGGCGACGGTGTCGGTCACACGGTAGTCACCGGCGGGCGCAGCCCAGGTCACCTCGCCGTCGACGTCGGGCGGCACGGGCAGGCGCAGCGTCACCAGGGGCGTCTCAACGATGGCGCCCAGCGTCTCGCCGCCGTGGAGCGTCTGCCCGACGGTAAGGGCGGGCTCCAAGGGCCAGCGTCGCTCGCGGTCGAGGGCGGGTGCGGCGATGCCGCCCGAAATGTAGATGCCACTCCGGGCCTCGATGGCCTCCAGAGGGCGCTGGATGCCGTCATAGATGCCGCCCATGAGACCCGGCCCCAGCTCGACGCCGAGAGGCATGCCCAGGCCATAGACGGGCGCGCCCGGACGCAGGCCGATGGTCTCTTCATAGACCTGCAGCGTGGCGATATCGCCCTGCAGGGCGATCACCTCGCCCACCAGGTGCTGCTCGCCGACCTCAACCTGCTCGAGCATCTGCAGGCCGGTGGCCATGCGCGCCCGCATCACGGGGCCGTTGATCCAGATGATGTCGCCAGCGCGTTCCATTAGCGGGCTCCTTGGTCGTGCGGCGACACGCCCGGCTGCGGGGCGCCCGGCTCGGCCTCGAGGGGTGCGGCCAGCAGGTGGTAGATGTCATCGCGCAGGGCGTCATAGGCCAGGCGCAGGCGCTCGTCCCAGCTATTGTCTACCAGGCGGCGAGCGCGGCCCGCCGCGGTCGGGGCCGAGACGATGACGCCGCCGGCGATATCGGCCGGCTGTGGCGCGAGGGCGAGGCGAGCGATGCCCAGCGGCGCCAGTTGTGCGGCCAGAGCGTCGAGCGCGGCCGCGTCGAGCAAGACGGCGTCGGCGGCGTTGACCTGCAGGGTGAGCTCGCCGCCCTCTGTCTGCAGACCGGCCAACTGGGCAGCGGCGTCGGTCACCAGCGCGACCAGGCCAGCGCGCCTCTCTTCGGCGGCGAGCGCGGCCAGGCGCTCAGTGGCGCGCTGCCACACCTGCTGCAGCACAGCCTCACGGCGTTGCAGCCGCAGGGCCTGCGCCTCGAGGGCGGCCTGGGCCAGCGTACGCTGACGCACAATCTGCGAGGCGAGTGCGCTATCGACGGCGGCCTGCTGGCGCAATGCTGTGGCGCGATGCTCGCCGCGCTCGACCAAACGCCGCGCTTCGGCGTCGGCCCCGGCAATGCGGCTGAGGGCCTGCTCGCGGGCGTTGCGCTTGATGTACCCTTCGAGTCCTGTGCCGACGATCGCGGTCATGGCGTCCTCCCCAGAGAGATGCCCACTGCCGACTGGACAAAATCGCGCATGGTGCGCATCAGCCAGCCGTCGGGGCCGGGGACCTCGACAACCAGCGGGCTGATGCTGTTGACCTTGAGGCGGTCTACCCTGGCGCGCGCCAGCGAGGCCACATCGGCGCTGATCAGCACGATGCCGATGGTGGCGTCGGCCAGGGCGGCGTCGAGAGCGGCGTCGACGTCTTGCGTGGTGTGGGCCACGCGGCCGGGCACGCCCATCTGCCCGAGGCCCAGGACGCAGTTCTCGTTGCCGATCACCAGGGTGCGCAGTTCAGTCATCGTTGCTGTCCACTGGCTAGGCGTTGAGGATCATGAACGAGATGATCAGGCCATAGATGGCGATGCCCTCGGCCAGACCCACAAAGATGAGCGTGCGGCCGAGGATCTCGGGCTTTTCGGTGATGCCGCCGATGGCGGCCGCGCCCGCGATGCCCACCGCGATGCCCGCGCCGATGCAGGCCAGCCCGGTGGCCAGAGCGGCGCCCATGGCCGTGGTCGAGGCGCCGGTGGCCTCGGCCGTCTGCGCCAGGGCTGGCGCGGGCGCCAGCAGCGAGAGCGCCACGGCGGCCGCGCAGGCCAGCACGGTGAGGCCGTTGACGCTGAGCAGGCTGCCGATGGCGGTCGTCAGAGTGGCACGCGGGCGAGCGCGGCGCAGCGCTACGGCGATGCTGACACTGGCCACCAGAATGAGCAGGGCGCTGACTGTGTTGATCAGGTTCATCTCATGCACTCCTTGGATGCACTCGGGCATCAGGCTGAGGGCGCTTCGGGCAGGGCCAGCGGCTTGAAAGGCACGCCCTCGCCGCTAAAGAACTTGCCGAACAGCTCATAGTATTCCAGACGCAGCGTCTGGATGGCGACGATCAGCCCTTCGAAACCGATCACTGCCAGGTTGCCGAACACGATGACGACGATGCTGGCAAAAGAGGGGCCACCCTCGCCGCTGAACATCTGGGCCAGGATCAGCACCACCAGGCTCAACCCGGCGTGGGCCACGGCAAAGGCGCCCAGGCGCACGTAAGACAGGGTGTTGCTGACATAGCCGATCAGCGTCTCGAACAACTCGAAAAAGGCCTGTACGCCGAACTCGACTTTGCTGCCATGAAGGAGGGGGCGTTGGCCGGTGAGCAGACGTGTCAGCGGCTCTGAAAGGTAGAGCGCCCCAATCAGCAGCAGCGCCGCCACATAGAGCACCGCCGGAGCGCTGTGCCCCAGCACCGGCAAGAGCACCAGGGCGCCCAGCGTCCAGTAGAGGGCCAGGCCGGCCAGGCCGTTCTTGTCGAACACGGCGGCGCGCAGCGCGCCCTGGCGGACGGCCGTGGCGATGCGACAGCCATAGCCGATGTGAAGCACCACCACGCCAAAGACGATGGCGCTCAAAAGCAGCGTGAGGATGTCGTCCATGGGCTGCAGCCAGAGGTGCGGCAAGATGTCTTCAAAGCCAAACAGGCTGCCATAGAGGGCGCCAAAGACGCTCGACGAGAGCCCGCAGGCCAACAGAAGCGTGTCGATGCCCTTGCCAGGGGCCGGCACGATCTTGAGGAGCATCAGCAGGCCTACCAGTGCCAGGAACATGCCATGGCCCACGTCGCCAAACATCATGCCGAACATGGTCACAAAGGTGACGGCCACCAGCGGTGTGGGGTCGATCTCTTTGTAGCCGGGCAGGCCATAGGTGGTGACGAGCCCCTCGACGCCCTTGAGGACGCCCGGGTTACGCAAGAGCGTGGGCACGCGGCGCTGCGCCCCGAACGACTCGGGCGGGTTCTCCTCAAAGGTAGCGCGGCCCTGGCTGGCACTCTCTACGGCGGCGCGCAGTTCGGTCACGCGGTCGGTGGGCGTCCAGCCGGCGATGAGATAGACATGCTCGCGGTGGCCAAAGCGTGCGATGGCTTCGGCAATGGCACGGTCGGCGCGTACGCGGGCGAGCATGTCGAGCAGATCGCCGCCGGCCTGACGGGCCAAGGCGCGCAGGTCGGCGCGCACATCATCGAGGCGACCTCGGTCGCGCTGCTCCGCGACCATCAGTTCGGACAGAGTCTCTTGAGCGGTCCCGCTGTACTCCTCGGGGAGCGCCAACGGCTCGAGAAAGGCGCTCTCGAGGGCGCGGTCGAGGATGGGCGCGTGCTCTTGAGCGCAAAAGGCAAACACCAGCGAGCGATCGCCATAGCGGTGCACCGGGATGAGCGAGTAGGGGATGCGGAACAGGCTGGCCTCGAGGCGCGCCATGTTCTCGGTTGGGATGGTGCCGGCCACCAGGTGCAGATGTTGCAGCTGGCGCAGCTCGGAGAGACGGATCCACAGCGGCGCGAGGCGGTCCATCGAGTGCGAGACAAGAGTCCAGCGTTCGAGGGCACGGCGCAGGGTGGCCTCTTGCTCGCGCAGGGCACCGACACGCTCCTCGATGCCGCTCAGACTGGCTTCGCAGCGCGAGACATCGCGGCGCAGGTCCAGTTCGTCGGGTATGGGCACGGCCTGCGGCTCGAGATCGAGCTGGGCGAGGAGGTCGAGCAGGCGTCGCTCTTGCTGGGCGTACTGGCTGGCGCGGCCCGACCACTCAGTGCTGCCGCCGGTGGCCCACTGGCCCAGGGCTTTGTCCTCGGCCAGGTGCAGCGCGCCAAAGCGCGCGATGGCCATGGCGACGGCCTCGATCTGCTCGTCGTAGACAAAGATGTCGACCTCGGACATCTTGGCGGGTGTAAACAAGGCTCACTCCACCTGGCGGCCATCTGCCGCCCTGTGATCGATCAAACGGCGAATAACGCGCTCGCGGCTCCAGCCCAGACTCTTGGCCTCGATGACAGTCACCAGGTCGGTGACCTCGAGCTCTTGCAGGATGAGATAGCCAAGCACATAGCCCAGCCCAAAGGGATAGCCTTGCATGGCGCGGCGTGCTAACCCGTGCCAGTAGCGACGGAGCGCCAACTCTATCGCAGGCAGCTGGTCGGCCTCGCTGGCAGCCAGCGGCACGTCGGAGAGATCGACGGTGCCCAGCCCCCAGATGCGTTCGATGATCTCGACGGCCGGCGCGCCGGTGGCGATATCCTGGATGAGGGCCACGTCGGTGTGCACCGTATGCCAGATGGTAAAGTTGACGATCTCCTCAGCCGAGAGCTGGTAATAGACTCGGTAGCGATAGGCCCACAGGATATTGAGTATATCTAGTTGTGTGCCCAGTAAACGCGTCGCGACGTTGCGCTCGTCTGCGCCCAGACGCTTGATGGCGGCCGGCACGTCGCGATAGTAGCGCACGTCCATGGCCACCTCGAGCGGAAACAGCGTCCCATGGCGCTGATAGAGATGCAGGGCATTGCGCAACGGGTTGATATAGTGGGTGCCGGCCATGCGCTCGACCAGCGCGGGCACCGAGCGCTCGTGGAGCAGCGCTTCCCAGTCGATACGCGAACGCTCACCGAGAGGGATGAGATAGTCGCGCATCTGCGCCGGCGAGAGCCCGTGCTCGATGCCCCGAAAGATCGCCTTGAGGTTCTCGAGCTCGTAGTGGCCCCACCAGATATCGAGCAGCGTGCGGGCGGCGCCGCGCACCTGCCCCCTGGCCTTGAGCACGTTCTGAGCAGAGAGGCCGAGCAGACGCCGTTCGAGGGTCTCAAGGTTGGGCTCGCCTGTTTCGTCGGCGCGCAGGGCGCGACCATAGGCGGTGGCGCGCAACGCCTCAAGGGTACGGCGCACGTCATCGGCAGTCAGCAGCGCCTGCCAGTCTGCAGGGGCGAGCAGCTGCGCCTTGAGGCCAGCAACACGCGCATA
>JAAYDS010000019.1 GCA_012729155.1 Chloroflexota bacterium
GTGCTGGGGCTGCGCTGGTGGACCGACCACCATTATGCCAGCCGCATCTATGATCTGGAGAGTGCACCCGAGCGGCGTGTCGCCATCGTCTTTGGCGCAGGGTATTGGCCAAGCGGGCGTCTGAGCGATATTCTGGCCGATCGCGTTGAGACGGGCGTTGACCTGTATCACGCCGGCAAGGTCACCAAGCTTCTCATGACCGGAGACAACCGCACGGCAGACTATAACGAGCCGGCCCGCATGCTCGAGTACGCCGTGGAGCTGGGCATACCGCCTGAGGATGTTGTGCTCGACTATGCCGGGCGTCGTACCTACGATAGCTGTTATCGCGCCAAGCACATCTTTATGGTTGACGATGCTATCCTGGTTACCCAGGAGTATCACCTCGATCGTGCCCTGTTCACAGCCAGTAGTCTGGGATTGGATGCGATCGGCGTCGCCGCTGATCGGCACAGCTACACGTTGCTGCAGAGTTACTGGTGGCGCGAAGTTCTTGCTACGGCCAGGGCCTGGTGGGATGTCAAGGTCGCCCATCCGCTACCTGTGATGGGTGAGCCGCTGCCCATTTCCGACTAGGGGCGCTCTGGCCAGCTCTCGTAGGCCGCCATGATCTGCTGAGGCGATGCTGTGCCGGTGGTGCCCAAACAACGGATGCTCACCGATGCTGCCAGATTGCCCACCAATGCGGCTTCATACGGCGTGGCCCCCGCGCACAGGCTGGTAGAGATGGCTGCCAGGGCCGTATCTCCCGCACCCACGATGTCAATGTCGCCGCGCACGGGCACGGCAGGCGCCAATAGCACGTCCTCGGCAGTGCAAACCAGGCAGCCGCGCGCGCCCACGGTGCAGAACACCACTCGGCCTGTGCGCAGTGCCAGCGCCTGGGCAGCAGCTGATATTCGCGCCAGATCATCGCTCTGTGCCCAGCCCAGGGCAGAGAGCGTTTCGTGCTCGTTGGGCTTGAGCATCACCTGGTCATACAGGCCGATGCGCTTGCGCGAATCCACCGTGATGGGCAGCTCGGGGCGGGCTGCCCCCAGGGCTGCGAGACCCGCTCGCAGCCGCGCGGTGATGGCGCCATGGTCTGGCTCTGGCACCTGGTCGTTGACGATGATGCCATCCACCTCGCCCGCCAGCGCATGCAGGCGTCGCAGCAGTTCGGCCCCGATCGGCTTGGGCAGAGGCCGCCGGTTCTTGATGTCCAGCCGGTTCATCTCGCGCACTTGGCCATCGACGCCTGTCAGGAGCGGCTTGGTGTAGGTTGGGGTGAGCAACTCGTCGCTGTGCACCAGGGCATCGGTGACCACACCACGGCGCTCGAGGGCGCGCATCAGGTCATGGCCGTTGCCATCGTCGCCGATGACGCCCAGGGCCATCACCTCGGCGCCCAGGGCGCGTGCATTGGCAGCGACATTGCCGGCCGCGCCAGGGCTGGCGCGCCGCGCCACCACCTGATGTGCGTCAAGGCCGGTCTCGAGAGAGGGTTCGGCCAATCGCTGGTCGATCTCGAGGTAGAGATCCAGAAAGTAATCGCCGACGATCAGCAGGCGCTGGCCTGCCATAGCGCCGAGAAGGTTCTGTAGGCGCTCGTTGTTCATGAGCGTTTGTCCATCGCCTGCGTGATGCTACGGTGCAGCACAGGGATGGTGTGTTGATGCGGCGCTTGAAAGTAGTAGCTCTCACCACCGTCGGCCACCGTGCGCACCAGGATGGTCTTGTAGGGCCGAAAGTAGTAGCGGGCATCGTCTTTGGGGGGCTCGTGCGTCAGATCCTCACCCAAAGGTTGCAGATCGAAAACGGCGGTGGTCAGATGGCGGATCTCGCGGCCTTCCTGTCGCTCAACATTGCGGGCCATCGAGAGTGCCTTGAGGTAAACCTCTGGGCCCATCACAGCCGTGCCCACATTGAGCAGCACGCCCCCTTCCAGATGACGCACCTGTTCAGCCAGCACGAGAAAGTCGGTATACGACGCAGCACCCCAGGCAGCGCCGTCGCAGTTGGGGTGTTCGTGCACGATGTCGCTGCCGATGCCCACATGAACGGTGACGGGCACCTCTCGGTGGTAGGCCCAGCCCAGGATGCTGATATCGCGGTGGGGCAGGCGCTCTTCCCAGATGGTGCGGCCGATCATCTCGCCGAGGCCAATGCCCTCGCTGGCCGCAAGCCGCGCCAGGTCATTCAGACGACCCGTCTCGCGCCATAGGCCGAACTCTCCCTGGCGGATGTAGCGCGCCACGCTTTCAGAGGTGGCGCCGATCAGCGATAGCTCATAGTCATGGATGGCGCCCGCGCCGTTGATGCCTAGGCAACTGATGGCGCCAGCCCGTA
>JAAYDS010000158.1 GCA_012729155.1 Chloroflexota bacterium
ATACCCCAGCGCCACCATCTCCCTCTTGAACTGCCTCGCGTTGCACGCCTTGTAGCCCATGTTCCGGCACCAGAGCGAGTAGGCCTGGTACAGCATCGAGCTCTGCACCGTCGCCTTGTCATCGACGTAGCACTTGTCATCGATGAACGCGCCCAGTTCATTGGACTCCTCGCGCGCCTCATCGGTCACCTGCGCCACCTGATCCGGCAGCGTGAACCGCCGCGTCTCCTGTATGCGTTCCCAGCCTGCGAGCGCCCAGTTGAAAATGCCCGGCAGCTCTGTGTCGAGCTGCTGCTTCAGGTCGATGATCCGGTCCTCTTCGTCAAAGACGCGATTGAACGGGATGATGCGGATGCGCCGCCAAAAGCCACCGGACGAATCGCGCACATCCGGCAGACGGTTCATGCTCCACCACAGTTTCGCTGTCGGGTACAGAATGAACGGCTTCTCATAGATCTGGCGCACGCGCATCGAATCACCCGACACCAGTTGCTTGTACGTTGCGTCCTTGACGATGCTGTCATAGCTGTCAGCCTCAGCGCATAATGCCACGCGTTTGCCGGCCAGGAGCGCCAGTTGATACCGGTCATACCGCAACGCGCCAAAATCGATCGGCACAGCGGCCGGCCCGAGCAGGCGCTCCAGCACATGGAACAGCACGCCCTTGCCGTTCGCTCCCTCACCCACACACCAGAAGCTCACGTGGTGGGATATGTCGGCGCTGAGTGAATACCCGATCGCTTCCTGCACAAAGGCGATCAGCTCATCATCGGGTTCGTAGAGCTTGTCTGGTCGCACGAACGTGGTCCGCAGATAGTGCTCAAACGTCGGGCAGCGGGCGCTGCCGTCATACTCAAACGGTAACTTGGTGGTCAACCTGTAGTTGTAGGCGTGCTTCATCAAGAGACCGAGGCTGAGGTTGTAGATCCCGTTGCCCAGGGAGACCACATCCGGGATGCAGTCAATGGCGTCATCCTTGACATGCAGAAAGGCCTGCACGTACTGGTACAGGCCTTCGACATTGTTCCGTGAGGCGTTGGCGGTGCCTTCCACCTGCGTCCGCGCCAGCATCTGCCACATCTCGCGGTAGATCAGGCTGTCATCGACCGGGTTCCACACCGTTCCATCCCAGCGATGCCAGGTGTTGCGCGCGTACATCGTGTCGGCTTTATGATCGTACACATACAGCTCGCCGAGCTGTCCGTGGGTCAACTGCCCTGGGGGCATAAGCGGCTCCTTCAAAGGGAGCGGCATTGTGAACGCCGTTCCCGTGGTATTGTCAGGCATGTAGCAGCAACGTCTCCACTTGCGCCGCGAGCTCCTGGGCGCGGTCTGCCGTCACCGACTGGCCGCCCGATGCCGCCGCGAGCCTCTGCAGGAAACTGCGCCCGGCGGGGTAGCGTTCAGGGCCGACGTATACCGTATCGATCCGGGCCTCGAACATCTGCGCTTCGGTCATTGCCGCGCTTTCATCGTCAGGCTCGCCGTCGGAGACCACGACGAACCGCATGCCCGTGCCATCCACGATGCGTGCAAAGCGCAGGGCGCCGGCCAAATCGGTGCCGCCACCGAGCATCATGGGCACACCGCCCGGCACAAACTGCGCGCCGTCAGAGAATGCCACCACAGCCACCTTGCCCGGCATCGAGGCCTGGAGCTTGGCGAGCTCCTCCAGCGCGACCTCGTACCGGCTCAGACCGCCGCGGCTATCCGTCATCCCCATGCTTCCAGACACATCGATGATCACCATCGCATCGCAGTTCATGAACGACTCTGCAATGCTGGCGCCTTTCTTTTCCGCGACATCGGCTATAGAGCCGACCACAATGTCGCACGTCATACCCATTCCTCCTCGAATGCGTCCGCGCCCATCGGCCACGAGGTGACCAGTGTGCGCCCGAAAACGTCGTGAATGTCCTCCCAGGCGTGAATGCGCTCCACGATGAACCGGCCCAACACGCGCCTCCCCTCGGCGAGGATCAGCCCGCAGCGCAGCGGCGCACGATAGCCGATGGTGATGGCGTTCATCCACCCCCTGTCTGGTCGCCATTCCTTCGGCTGTGATGCCTCCATGAGCAGCCCGGCGTCGTACCGCTTGCGCCGGGCCGGATCATTGATCGTCTCATAGGCCTGCTGGATGCGGATGAACACCGCTTGAGCGTCAGGCTCGTGGCATCGATCGGGATGCCACTGCAGCGCCAGCCGGCGATACGCCTTGCGCACGTCGGTGGCGTCTGCGGCCTGCCGTATCCCCAGCACGCCATAGAGCGTTTGCGCCTTCGAAGGGGCCGCGCGCTGGTCCGGCTCGATATCGAGGCCAAACCATGCCAT
>JAAYDS010000159.1 GCA_012729155.1 Chloroflexota bacterium
ATCGCCGAGTTGTGCAGCAAGATCACCGTGCGGCACTATCTCGAACTCTACAAGGCCTCGTTGTCCATCAAAGGTGGGCGCCGCCGCACTCTTTCAGATTGAACGCTGTGGGGCTTGATCCGCACGCCCATCGCAAGAGAAGAGGTCAGACGATGAAACTGACAGGAGAAGCGTTCGAGAGCATTCGGCGCTGGATCTATCGCAATGCCCGCCCGCTCGACCTGGCACGGTGGCGCTACCACCTCGAGGGGGGCGCTCGCAGCGAGGTGCTGTTGGCGCTGTCGGCCTACCAGAACGTCGATGGCGGCATGGGCCACGCGCTAGAGGCTGATGCCTGGAATCCTCACTCGACGCCCATTCAAACCAGCACCGCGGTGGCCATCTTGCGCGAGGTGGGCATGCGAGAGACCACCCATCCACTGGTGCAGGGGCTGTTGCGCTACCTCGACAGCGGCGCTGACATGGCAGGCGACCGTTGGTACAACATAGTGCCCAGTAACAACGATTTTCCCCATGCGCCCTGGTGGCACGCTGCGTCAGAGAGCAGCAGCCATAGCGAGTTCAACCCCACTGCCATCCTGGTAGGGTTCATCCTCGAACATGCCGAGCACGCCAGTCAGCTCTATCGGCGGGGGCTGGGCATCGCCCGTGAACTCACCGAGCATTTTGAGGCCGAACCGCATCTGAGCATGCATTCGCTGCTCTGCATGGTTGACCTGCTGGAGGCGATCACTCGGGCAGGGTTGCGGCAGGCGTTCGACCATAACCGTCTGCTGCAGTTGGCCCACAGCCAGGCCTGCGATATGATCCGCCGCGATGCTCAGGATTGGGCAGGCTATGCCTGTCGCCCCTCGCACTTTGTGAAGTCTCCGCAGCATCCTCTCTATGGCGCTCTAGGCGATCTGGTCGAGCGTGAGCTGGACGACATCATCGCCGGGCGCAACGCAGAGGGCATCTGGGACATTACCTGGCACTGGGACGCCTTCCCTGTCGCGTTTGCCATCAGCGAGCGCTGGTGGCAGGCAGATATCGCCATCGCACGTGTGCGGTATCTTGAGGCCTTTGGTCGTATCGAGCACAGGCCTCAAGGTTGATGGCCCGTCACGGCCAGATCTCCTCACTCAAGAGCACATGCCTGCGAGCCGCTGGGCAGGCTCAGCCGCTGGGCAAGGGTTGGTCGCTGCAGTATCGATGGATGCTGCAGTTGGCATCTGGAGGTGCTCTGTGAATCTGACGATCCGCCCTGAAACGCCTGACGACTATGCTGCCATTGCCGCGCTGAACTATGAGGCCTTTGTGCAGTGGCACCCAGCGGGGTTCAAGGCCGAGCCGCTCCTGGTCGATCTGTTGCGGCATCATCCCCTGTACGATCCAGATCTGTCGCTGGTGGCAGTGTGCGAGGGGCACATTGTGGGCCATGTGATGCTGACCCCCTGGCCGCTGGTAGTGCTGGGCACACAACAGCGAGGGGCTATTCTGGCGCCATTGTGCGTCGCGCCTCGTGCGCAAGGGCAGGGCATTGGCCGGGCGCTGGTAGAACGCGTACATGAGGTGGGCCGACAGAAGGGCCTGGCCCTCTCTCTGCTGTGCGGGCACCCAGACTACTATCCCCGCTTTGGCTATCGACAAAGGATGTTCTCTCTGGGAGGGGTCCGCGTCAGCGTTACAGCCGACGATAGTTCTGATCCTTATAGCGATCGCCCCGTGCTGGCAGCAGACGTGCCCTGGCTCGCGGCCAGGTGGCGGCAGCAGTGTAGCGAGGATGCCCTGGCCATTGCCCCCGTTGAAGACGTCACCGCCTGGTATAGCCATGCGCCCGCGTGTGATGCGCTGATGGTGCTGCACGGCGAGCACCCCGTCGGGTATGTGCGCTTGGGGCGCTCTCACCCTGTGACCGTCAAGGCCCTGCTGGTGGCTGACGACCTGGTGGGCGTGCTGGGGCACCTCTTGCGCGGTCGTCATCAGCGCTCTACGGGCGAGTTTATCCTGCCGGCCGACGCCGCGCCCCGCGAGGCCACGGGGGTGACGGTGCTCGCCAGCGATGTGGCCACGGCCGAAGCCTTTATGATCTGCATTCTCGAAGAGGGCAATGCCGTGGTGCAACGGTACTGCCAGCGCGTTCAGGCGGGAGAGCTTGATCCGGCCGCCATCTCCTTTCCAGGCATGTTCGATATCGACGCCTAGGGCCATCAGCAAAGCGATCTCGTCACCCGCCCGAGATTTGGAGCCAGCCCGCGCCGGTGGTATAATGACCGGCGTCAACTACGAGCAGATAGAAGGGGTACGAGGCATGGCGCTGACCAAGGAACAAAAAGATGCCATCATGGGCGAGTTCCACCGGCACCCCGTAGATACCGGTTCACCTGAGATCCAGATCGCCTTACTGACCAAGCGCATCGACCGGCTTACCGATCATCTCAAAGAGAACAAGCATGACGAGCACTCGCGTCGCGGGTTGCTCAAGCTTGTGGGGCAGCGTCGACGCCACTTGAACTACCTCAGCCGCAAGGATGAGGCCAAGTATCGCGAGGTTCTGGACAGGCTGGGTCTGCGTCGCTAGGTATTCTTGCTCTTACGTTTCGCGTGCAGTCGTTTTGTGGTAGGATGCGAGTAGATGGGGAATCATCCTCGTCTACTCGCTTTTTTTCTTCTTGGGCCCAGCGGCCCTCAAGGGGCGTGAACAGCACGGCTCGACGAGCTTGAGGGAATTGGGGCATGCGCCAAAGCGCATGTTTTGGCCCATGCCCCAGTCCCTGAGAGTTCGCTCCGAGCCCGAGTGCTGTCATGTCCGGAAAGGAATATGACAGTGGTCAGGCAATTCTCAACCGATTTCGGCAATGGCGAGATCACCTTTGAGGTGGGTAAGCTCGCCCATCAAGCCAACGCAGCGCTCACCGTGCGTTGGGGCGACACGATGGTGCTGGTGACAGCGACCTCGGGCGACCCGCGCCCTGGCATCGACTTTTTCCCGCTAACTGTCGACGTCGAAGAGCGCCGTTATGCCTCAGGGCGCATCCCTGGCTCGTTCTTCCGTCGCGAAGGGCGTCCCTCGACTGAGGCGATCCTGGTGGCGCGCACCATCGACCGCCCGTTGCGGCCTCTGTTCCCCAAGGGGTTCCGAGACGAGGTGCAGATCGTCGCCATGCCGCTGTCGTCTGACGATGAGCATCCGATCGACATCATGTCGGTCTGTGCCGCTTCGGCAGCATTGATCATCAGCGACATCCCCTTTGATTCACCGGTGGGAGCAGTGCGCGTGGGCTACGTCGATGGCGAGTTCGTCATCAACCCCACGGTGAGCCAGACGGCCGAGAGCGATCTCGACATGGTGCTGGCGGGCACTGAGGATTCGGTGCTGATGATCGAGGTGGGTGCGCAGCAACTGCCAGAGGCGCTGATGCTCGAGGCGATCCATCGCGGGCATGAGGCTATCCAGGGTATTGTGGCCCTGCAACGCCAGATGCGCGCCGAAGTGGGCAAGCCCAAGAAGCAGCCTGTGCTGCACCTGGTCGATGAGGCATGCATGGAGCGCGTCTCTGCCCTGGTCGAGCAGCCTCTGCGCGAGATGGTGGCTGCGCATCTGTCGCGCGAAGAGCGCCACACTCGCGAAAAAGAGATTCGCGCTGCTGCCCTCGCGCAGCTCGAGGCTGAAGAGGCCGACACCGCCACCTTTGGCGAGGCGTTCGAAGAGATCCTCAAGAACGTCATGCGCCAGCAGGTGCTCGAGACTGGCGTGCGCATCGATGGCCGCGACCTGCGCACCATCCGCCCGCTGAGCGCCGAGGTCAGCCTGTTGCCGCGTACGCACGGCTCGGCGCTGTTCAACCGCGGCGAAACACAGGTGCTCAATATCGTCACCCTGGGAACATCGGGCGATGAGCAAAAGATCGAGTGGTTCACGGGCGATCTGACCAAACGCTACATGCACCACTACAACTTTCCGCCTTACAGCACGGGCGAGGTAGGGCGCATCGGCAGCCCCCGTCGTCGTGAGATCGGTCATGGCGCCCTCGCCGAGCGCGCCATCGAGGCCGTCTTGCCGACGCCTGAAGAGTTCCCCTACACCATCCGTGCCGTGTCTGAGGTGACCTCGTCTAACGGGTCGACCTCGATGGCCAGCACCTGCTCATCGAGCCTGGCGTTGTTCGATGCCGGCGTGCCCCTCAAGGCAGCAGTGGCCGGTATCGCCATGGGCGTCATCACTGAGGGAGACCGCTGGGCTGTGCTCACCGATATCCAGGGGCTTGAAGATCACCTGGGCGACATGGACTTTAAGGTGGCTGGCACCAGCAAGGGCATCACCGCCATCCAGCTCGATATCAAGATCCAGGGCCTGCGCTATGACATCATCGAAGAGACGCTCACTCGCGCGCGCGAGGCGCGACTTCAGATACTCGATGTCATGAACGCCTGCCTCGATGCCCCGCGGGCCGACCTCTCCAGGCATGCGCCGCGTCTCACGACCCTGCGCATCGATGTCGAAAAGATCGGCGCCCTGATCGGGCCGGGCGGCAAGAACATCCGCTCCATCATCGAGGACACTGGCGTGACCATCGATGTGGCCGATGATGGCCTCGTCACCGTTGGCTCTACCGATGGTGACAGCGCCGCTGAGGCGATCACGCGCATCCGTGCTCTCACGACCGACCCCGAGATCGGTGAGATCTACACCGGCAAGGTGGTCCGCACCACCGACTTTGGCGCTTTTGTTGAGATCATGCCCGGCAAAGATGGCCTGGTGCATATCTCACAGTTGGCCGATTACCATGTGGCCAACGTCGAAGACGTCGTCAAGGTTGGCGATGAGATCATGGTCATGATCACCGATATCTCGCGCGACGGCAAGATTCGGCTCTCGCGCCAGGCTGTGCTCGAGGGTTGGACGGCCGAAGAGGCGCGCGAGCGCGATCGTCCGCCCAGCGGCTCTCGACGCGATGGAGATAGGGGCGGGCGCGGTGGGCGCGACCGCGGGCGACGCTAGTCGCAAAGTCGCGCTGGAGCAACCTAACGGCGCTGACTGACGTATAATCAGGGCGGCGGGCCTTTGTCGCCGCCCATGTCTGTCTGGGATGCAGGTCGATGGCAGAACAACAACCTGTCAAGCACAAGTCCTGGTTTCGCGAGCTTGTCGAGTCGGTCTTGCCTGCCTTGGTGATCGTGCTCGTGGTGAACGTCTTTCTGGCGCAGGCTACGCGCGTCGAGGGGCAGAGCATGGAGCCTAACCTGCACACCGACGAGCGTATCATCATCGAAAAACTCTCTTATCGCTTTGGCGAGCCCGAGCGTGGCGATATCGTCGTGCTCAAGCCCCCCCATCGTTCACGGGTGCCGCTGATCAAGCGTGTCATCGGTCTGCCCGGAGACTGGGTCGAGATCAGAGAGGGCGCCGTCTATGTCAATCAAGTGCGCCTCGATGAATCCTACCTCGACCAGGCCACTCTTGGCGTCATGGCTCGCACGCTGGTGCCTGCAGAACATGTGCTGGTGCTGGGCGATAATCGCCGCGCCAGCAACGACTCGCGCGCCTTTGGCATGGTGCCCTATGAGGACATCATCGGCAAGGCCTGGTTCCGTTACTGGCCCTTTGACAAGCTAGGCCTGGTGACACATCTCTAGCGGCCCACGGACGTCTGCTCAACGAAGGCCGATCACATCATGCCTGATGTCCGAGCCACCCTCGACGGCGCTGGCGCCAGCCGGCACGCTTTGCCACCAGTCTTTGCGTGAGCGCGGATCCATGAAGGTGCCATTGTCACGGATGGCCACCAGCACCTC
>JAAYDS010000160.1 GCA_012729155.1 Chloroflexota bacterium
GTCATCACGCTGCTGCCGCTTTGCCTGACGCGTTGGCTTGGCAAGCGTGGTGTGCTGATGGCCACGCTTCTGATGGCCATCTCGCCTGTGATGATGCACCGTTCGCGCTTTTTGCGGCATGATCAGAACGCCATCATCTTCAACCTGGTCATGCTGATCGCCATCTTGAACTACCTTGACGCTCGCAAGGCCAAGCACCTCTATCTCTTTGCCGCTGCGCTCTCGCTGGGTTTGGCGGCCAAAGAAACTACCTTCATCACCTATGCGATCTTTGGCTCCTTTCTGTTTCTGCTCTACCTGGTGCAGGTTCGCCCCAAAGAGGCCAACGGTTGGCTAGACTACCCCGTGGTTGACCTGATGGTGGTGATGGTAACGTTGTTGCTGCCCTTTGCAGCGGCGTTCCCCATACAGCTCTTGGGGCGTGACCCTATCGACTATAGCGGCGCGGGGCTGGTCTTTTCGGGCATTGTGACGGGCGTGCTGCTGATGATCGGCGTGATCGCCGGGCTGTGGTGGGGAGGGCGGCGCTGGGGCATCTGCGCGGCGGTTTTCTGGGCCATCTTTCTACCGCTGTTCACCACGCTTTTCACCAATGGTCAGGGCATCGGCACGGGCGTGGTGGGGCAGTTGGGCTACTGGTTGGCGCAACACGGTGTACAGCGTGGCGGGCAGCCCTGGTACTATTATCTGGCGCTCTTTCCCCTTTACGAGTTCCTGCCCATTCTGCTGGGCCTGGGTGGCGCTATCTGGTTGTTGATACGCTGGTGGCGCCCTGTTGAGCGCGGCGACAAAGAGCAGGGTGTGGGCATGTCGGTGGAGGGTGAACAGGCTGTAGAGGCGGCCTCGCAGCCCAAGGTGCTGTTGCCGCTGTTGCTCTACTGGGCGGTGTTGGCCCTGGTGATCTATAGCTGGGCTGGCGAAAAGATGCCCTGGCTGATGCTCCATCTGGCCGTGCCACTACAGCTCTTTGCGGGCTGGGCGCTGGCCGAACTGCTGACCGACGACTGGCGCGCCATCGCCCGGCAGAAGGGAGTGTGGCTGCTCGCCCTGTTCCCAGCCTTTGGGCTGGCGTTGGGGCGCGTCGCCAGGGGCGGGCTGAGTCGTGGCACCTCGCTCGACGAGCTGGGGCGCAGCATGGCCTGGTTTGCAGCGCTGTTGGCCGCGCTGCTGCTGGCGGCGTTGATCGGCGCTTTGGTGCGCAGACTATCGGCGCGTCAGGTGGCGCGTATGGCCGGCACCAGTGCCGTGGTGGTGCTCATGGCGCTCACGGTGCGCTTTGCCTGGATGGCCACTTTTGTCAATGGAGACATGGCCAACGAGTTCCTGGTGTACGCGCAGGCTGCGCCCGACGTAGCGATCGTCAATCAGGAACTGCGCGACCTCTCCCATCGGCTGACAGGTGGGCTGCACCTGAAGGTGGCCTATGATGATGAGTCCAGCTGGCCCTGGGTGTGGTATCTGCGTGATTTTGACCAGTCGACATTCTATGGCAAGGCGCCCGGGCAGCCCTTTGATGCCGATGCAGTCATTGTGGGCCCGGGCAACGAAGACGCCGTGAGGCCGCTGTTGGGTAACCGCTATTTCCGGCGCCAGTATCGTTTGATCTGGTGGCCGAACCAGAACTGGTACATGCGCTGGCAGAACGATGGCGAGGATCTGTGGACGCAGCTCAAGAACCCAGAACAGCGCAAGGCCCTATGGAAGGTGGTCTTTTACCGCGAGCATGAGGCCCAGCTCGAGAGTTGGCCTTATGTGCATAACTTTGCCCTCTATGTGCGGCGCGATATCGCCCGCGAAATCTGGGACTTTGGCCCCGAGTCTCTCTCGGCGCTGGAGCCGATGCCCGGCGATGACTATGTCGAGACCTGGGTCGAGCGCCAGGCTGATCTGGTGATCGGTGGCCCTGGTGAGGCTCCCGGGCAATTGCTGGCGCCCAAGGGCCTCGCGGTAGACGCATATGGGCTGCTCTACGTGGCCGATAGCCGCCACCATCGCATCCAGGTATTCGACGCGCTTGGCAACCCTGTGCGGCAGTGGGGCTATGAGGGTAGCGCGCCAGGGCAACTCAGCGAGCCCTGGGGCGTGGCCGTGGCGCCCGATGGCACCGTCTATGTGGCCGACACTTGGAACCACCGCATTCAGGCTTTCACGCCCGAGGGCGTATACCTGCGCTCTTGGGGGCGCTTTGGCGAGGCCGCCAATGCCCAGGGGCCTGACTCGTTTCTCTATGGCCCGCGGGCGGTGGTTTGTGATGCCGAAGGCAACCTGTGGGTGGCTGATACGGGCAACAAGCGCATCGTCAAGTTTGACCCCCAGGGAGTTGTGCTGGGCGCCGTTGGCGGTGCGGGCACCGCAGACGGACGTTTGAGCGAACCTGTGGGCATTGCCCTCGACGGTATGGGCAACCTGTATGTGGCTGACACCTGGAATCAGCGCGTGCAGGTGTTTGCGCCCGATCTGATGTGGGTCGAGAGTTGGCCGGTCTATAGCTGGTGGGGCCAGTCAGTGGTCAACAAGCCCTATCTGGCGGTCGATGCCTCAGGCAACGTTTTCCTCACCGACCCAGAGGGATATCGTGTGCTCAAGTTCAGCAACGATGGCGAGCTATTGTCGAGTTGGGGGCAGTTTGGCGTGGATGATAGCAGCATGAACCTGCCGACGGGCATCGCCATCGATGCGCAGAGTCGCATCTATGTAGCAGATTCGGAGAACCACCGGGTGCTGCGCTATGCACCCTGACCGTCTCTCCAACGTGTCTGCCATCCTGTTCGATCTCGATGGTACACTGGTGCGGCCTACGATCGATTTTGGCGAGCTCAACGAGGCCGTGATGACGGTGATCGCTCAGCACGGCGCCCGCGATGCATTGACGCGACGCATGCCGGCGCTCGAGGCACTGGCAATAGCGGCCGCCTGGCTCCGCGAGCACGATCTGCCCGGGGCCGATGAGCTCATGCTCGATGGCACACAGCGGGTGCTCGCCATCGAGATGCAGGCTGCCGATGCGGCCTTGCCGTTCGAGGGTGTAGCCGATATGCTGCTGGGGTTGCGTGATAGAAGGGTCCAGAGCGCCATCGTGACCCGCAACAATCGTGCTGCCGCTGAGCGGATTTTGGAGCGCGGCGAACTGGTGTATGATGTATTGCTGGCTCGTGAAGATGTGGCCCAGGTCAAGCCGGCGCCTGGCCATCTTAGAGCCGCTCTGCGCGCCTTGGGAGTCGCCCCCGGTAATGCACTCATGTGCGGTGACCATGTTATGGACATGGAGGCGGGCGCACGTGCCGGCGTTGGCGCAGTGGGGGTGTTGAGTGGGGCCTCGGGCCGCGACGAGTTGTTGGCGGCTGGCGCTCTACTGGTGTTGGAGCGCATCACCGACTTGACCGAGTATCTGGACTGAGGAGCATGGTCATTGTGGAGCCCGAAGACGGGGAAGATTCTGACTGTCGTGTGACGCTGCTCGATCGACGGCGCGTCTATGATGGCTTTTTCAAGCTTGACCTGATTACTCACCGCTTTCGCCAGCGCAGTGGCGCTCTAAGCGAGCCTCTAGAGCGGATTGTGTTCGAACGGGGTGATGCTGTAGCGGTATTGCCCTACGATGCCGCTCGTGGTTGTATTGTTCTGGTGCGCCAGTTTCGCCTGCCAGCGTACCTGCGTGAGGGCGAGGGCTGGTTGTGGGAGGTCATCGCCGGCAGCGTCGATGGCGGCCGGACTCCCGAGGCAGTGGCCTTGGCCGAGGCGTACGAGGAGGCCGGCCTCTCTCTGCCTGCCGTGCACCCTGTGACGACCTGCTTTTCTAGCTGCGGCGCCCTCACCGAGCGCATCCACGTGTATGTGGCCCCGTATGATGACAGCTGTCGCACTGCCCCGGGCGGCGGCCTGCCGCATGAGGGTGAGGATATCCAAGTGCACGAGGTGACGTGGCAAGAGGCCCTCGCCATGCTCGAGCGCGGCGAGATCCGTGATGCCAAGACGATCATTGCGCTGCAGTATCTCGCCCTGAGGCCACCGTGGTAGAGCCAGCACAACGCCTGGCCCAGCGGCTACGGGCCGATGCCACCTGGGCGACCGTGTTGGGTGCCATTGGCGCCAACGGCCCCACGGTCTACGTGGTGGGCGGCACCGTGAGAGATCTGCTGCTGGGCCGCAAGAGCAACGACTTTGACCTTGCCATCGATGGCCCTGCCATTCCCTTCGCACGGAGGTTGGCTGACGCTCTTGGCGCCGCCTTTTACCCCATGGACACAGAGCGCGATGTGGCGCGTGTGCTGTTGGGCCCGCCTTCTGATGGCCGCCATGTCGACGTAGCAGGGCTGCGCGCCAAAGGCATCCTGGCAGATCTCAGGGCGCGTGATTTCACCGTCAACGCCATCGCGCTGCTTCCCGGCGACGAGGCGGTGTTGCTCGACCCAACCGGCGGTCTGAACGACCTCGAAGCCTGTATGCTGCGTATGGCGGCTCCACACGCCTTTGTCGACGATCCTCTGCGGACCCTGCGCCTGGCGCGTTTGCGCACGCTGCTGTCGTTCGACGTCGACGACGAAACCGAGCAAGCAGCCTGTTGGGCTGCTCCTCGCTTGGCCAGTGTAACCGCTGAGCGGGTGCGCGACGAGCTACTGGCCCTGCTTGCCCTGCCCACGGCAGTCGATGGACTGGCCTATGCCATCGAATTGGGTCTTCTGACGACGCTCTTGCCGGTCCCCGCGTGCAGCCTGATGGTGGCTCTCCCCGCCATGCACCGCGTGATCGAATGGCAGGAAGCGGTACTGGCGGGGCAGGGGCCTCGGGCGTTGGCGCCATTTGCCGAGCAGCTGGCAGCACACTGGCGCGAGCCTCTGGCGATGAACCGTTCGCGAGGCCTGATTCTGCGTACAGCGCTGTTGGCCAGTTTGTGCGGCTCGATGCCAGCCGCGAGAGCACTGATCGGCGACCTGTGCCTCAGCCGACGCGAGGCTCAGCATGCTACAGGTGCATTGCAGGGCGCGATGATGCTCCGCGCCCATCCATCGTGTAATGATGTGGCCATCCATCGCTATTTCCGCCGATTGCGTGCCGCGGGCGTCGATGGCGCAGTGCTGGCGTTGGCAGAGGATTCGGCAGGCCGAGCGGCTCTAGCCGCGCGGGCTGCCTTGGAGGGCTGGTTCTTGCGGCACCAGCAGGTGGTGGCGCCACCCAGCCTCATCGACGGCGAGGCGGTGATCAAGCATCTTGGAGTTAACCCAGGGCCACTGGTAGGGCGACTGCTTGATGCCGTTCGTGAGGCTCAGGTGGCTGGTATGGTCACGACAGAAGCGCAGGCATTGAGGTTTGCCGCCAGTGTCCTGGCGCCTACAGATGCCCAGGCTACTACGGGCAAAGGAGACGTGTGATGATCTTGTGGGAGGGGCTGCTCATCCTGGTCATGATCGGCCTCAACGCTCTGTTTGCACTGAGCGAGTATGCCATCGTGTCGTCGCGCAGGCAGCGGCTCGAGACGAGGCTGGACGATGGCGATCAGGGGGCGCGGGCGGCCCTCAAGCTGGTAGACGGCATTGAAGAGTTCATCTATGCCGTGCAGGTGGGCACCACCATCGTCGGCATCTTTGCAGGTGCGCTGGGCGGTGAGTCGCTCAAGACGGCACTCGCCTCCTTTCTGGTCAGCGTGGGTCTGTCAGCTTCTGTAGCTGGCTCGTTGGCTCTGCTGTTGGTGGTGGCCGCTATCACCTACTTTACGCTGGTGTTGGGCGAGCTGGTGCCCAAACGCATCGCACTTAACGATCCCGAGCGCACTGCGAGCCGTGTGGCGCGGCTGATGGGCCTCTTGTCCAGATTGCTGCGGCCGGCCGTCAAGCTGGTCGGTGGATCGACCAATCTCACGCTAAAGATGCTGGGCGTGACGCCGCCTACCGATCCGAGCATCACTGAAGAAGAGATCCGTGCGTTGGTGCGGCAGGGCACCGAAGAGGGCGTCATCGCCGAGTCTGAGCAGGATATGGTCGAGGGCATCTTTCAGCTCAACGATCGCCTTGCAAGCGCGCTGATGACCGCGAGGCCCGACATCGAATGGCTCGATATCGAGTCACCGCCTGACGAGCTGCGCCAGCAGATCATCGCCAGCCCCTATTCGCGCTTCCCTGTAGCGCGCGGCAGCCTCGACGAACTGATCGGTGAGGTCAGCGCCAAAGACCTACTGTTGCGTGAATGGAGCGACGAGGAGTTCGATCTTTTGGCCAGCGTGCGCCCCTCTCTCTTTGTACCCGAGATCATGCCGGCGGTGAGCGTCCTCGAGGCCCTGAGACAGTCTGGCACGCAGATGGCGGTCGTGATCGATGAGTATGGCAGTGTAGTGGGGGTGCTGACGCTGACGGATATCCTCGAAGAGATCGTGGGAGACATTCCGGCGCCCGAGGATGAAAGCGAACCCCAGGCAGTCCAGCGTGAGGATGGCTCTTGGCTCATCGACGGCCTGCTGCCCATCGACGATTTTTGCCGGGCGCTGGATGTGGATGTGCTGCCCGGACAGGAGCAGGGCGTCTATCAGACCATCGGTGGCTTTGTGGTGATGAGCCTGGGGCGCGTGCCCACGGCCACCGATAGTTTCGAGTGGCTCGGCTGGCGCTTTGAGGTGATGGACATGGATGGACCGCGGGTCGACAAGATTCTCGTGGAGCGCATTCCCGAGGTCACCAGCGATCAGGCAGAGGATTTTGAGTAACGTGCAGATCCAGCTCGGAGCGGCCAAGGTCCCCAAGCACAATGTCGGTGAGAGTGGCGATACCCTCGAGATCATCGAACGGCCGCGCGGAGGCATCTCGGCGGTGCTGGTCGACGGACAGCGTAGCGGCCGCAATGCCAAGATCATCAGCAATATCGTTGCCCGCAAGGCTATCTCGCTACTGGGCGAAGGCGTCCGCGATGGCGCGGTGGGCCGTGCTGCCCACGACTATCTCGTAACACACCGTAGTGGCCAAGTGTCGGCCGAACTCGTCATTCTTTCGGTCGACCTCAATACGCGCACGCTGGTCATCTCTCGCAATACACATTGCCCGGCCTATGTCTGGCACGATGATGCCCTCGAGGTGCTGGCATGCGATAGCCTGCCCATCGGTATCCGCGATTTCACCAAGCCCGCCATCGTCGAGTTGCCCATGACGGTGGGCACCTATGTGGTGGTCTTTACCGATGGTCTCGCGCCGCTACAAAAGGCGGCGGGTGAGCACTGTCTCGAGGCCCTGCTGCGCCGCTGCGTGGCCGCTGGCCTGGGAGCACAGGATGTTGCCGACTCGCTGCTGCAGGCAACTCTGACTCTGGAGCATGGCCGGCCCAGCGATGATGTCAGCGTGCTGGTGTTGGCGACCTTGGGCGAGCCGGTGCGCGATGGCGCCAGACGTCTTTCGGTGAGCATCGCCGTCTCCTGACGGCGCGAGAGGGCACCACCATGGCCCCCGAAGAGCATGATTTGCGCCCCTATGCCCCGCCTGAGCCTGGGCGGGTGGCGGTGGTGGGCGTGTGCGCGGCGGGGAAATCGACGCTGGTGCGGCTGCTGCGACAGGCCGGCTATGAGGCGCGCAGTTGTGCTCAGGAGCACTCTTACGTCGGCGACATGTGGCGACGACTGTCTCGCCCTCAGGTGCTGGTCTACGTCGATGCCTCGCTGGAAGTGATCTCGCAACGGCGACAGCCTGCTTACGAACCCGAGTATATCGCTGAACAGCGACGACGCCTGGCACATGCGCGCGAGCACTGCCATATCTATGTGCACACCGACGATCTCGCCCCAGTGCAGGTGTTTGAGCGTGTGGTCACGGCTTTGGCAGCGCTGGGCATCGAGCCTAGAGGCGCAGAGCGCCGTGACAGCGCATGAGCCTGCAGCGTAGCCCCTGACCATCACTGCTGCCAACCAGCGATTGTGGCCCCTCATCGCTCCACAGGTGCATGTCGCTCTGGGTTGGCGCAGTCGCGGCAGCGCCAGAGGCGCCTTCTGCCTCTGGTCATAGGCCGAGGGCATGGTGAGGCCACGACTCCGCATCAGCGGGCCATGGCTCTTCCACTGGCGCATGTCAGGTATGCTGGGTTGCTTGACGCCCTGCTGGCCGCGGTCTAGAATCTCTGCCATGTGTGAGCCTATTGCCCCCCCGACGATCCAGTGGCCGCCTCGCGTCACCAAAGAGCGTCTGCGCAGGCTCTATGCATCAGAGGCGGCTGGCCTGTTGGATGAGGACCTGCTCGACGAGGTGGGCATTACACTGTATCTGCGCTGTCAGGCCATCCTCGACATCGAGCGTGCCCAGAGCAAAGGACTGGTGCGCTGCCCGCAGTGCCAGCGGCAGCAGCGCGAGAGCTGGGCCCGTCGCGAGCGCCCCAGCAGAGAGCGGCCTGATCCGCTCGTCTGCTGCCCAACCTGCGGCTGGAGCGTCTCTTGGTCTGACTATCAGCGGTCTTATCGTCGGCGCCAGCTCAACATGGGCGGGGCCGGCAGCTATTTTGAGGCGTTTGTAGAGAGTTATCCCGGGTGTCGATCGCCCCGTGACAAGATGCTGGCCATCGATCGCCTGATCCATAGCTTTCATTACTCGCTGCGCAGCGATCCGACTCTGCCCACACGGCCCGCAGCGGTCAATCTTGTCGAGGGGCGCTTGCGAGATATCGTACCCTTCTTGGATGAGCTAACGTACGGCAGTGACTCGCCCCATCTGGCCGAAACACGCCGCGCCTGGGAAGAAACGATGGATCGCTGGGCCCGCCAGTTTGCCACATGGGAATCACTCGCAGGGCGCAACTGGGGGCAGACTAACCCAGATGCCACGCATTGTAAGGAGGACTGATGCCAGAAGAGATGCTGCTATGGCCCGTTGGCCCCACCTACACCTTCAAGCCAGGTGGGCCTGAGGCATGGACTGACGACGATGTGATGCCGCGCGAGGGCGTGGTAAACAGGGTGGTCCGGTACGTGAGCGAGCCGACGCTGACGCTGTTTGCGGCGCCAGCAGCACGGGCCACAGGGGCCAGCATGATCGTGGCGCCTGGAGGCGGCATGTCGCTGCTGGCCATCGACAAAGAGGGCTATGACGTGGCGCGTTGGCTCAACAGCCTGGGTGTTACGGCTCTTGTGCTCAAGTACCGCGTACGGCCTGATCCGCAGCGCGGCATGGCCACTCAGCTGCATCCGGGTGTGTGGGGAGCCATCTTGAGCGACGGCAAGCGCGCAGTGCGCACTGTGCGCGCTCGCGCATCCGAGTGGGGGCTAGACCCAGAGCGCATCGGCATGATGGGGTTTTCTGCGGGTAGCCGCCTCACCGCCCAGGTAACGCTGCAGAGCGACGAGGGTGACCCGGATGCACATGATCCCATCGAGCGCGTCAGTTGCCGGCCTGACTTTATCGGGTTGATGTATGGCGCCCGTGGCGACTGGCCCGATGAGGTGCCGCCGCTCCCGCCCGCATTTATCATGGAGGCAAACGATGATCGCCTCTTTGCCGATCCCGACGCCACCTGGTTGCGTTTTGTGCGTGGCTGGACGGAGCAAGGCGTTCCGGTAGAGGTGCATCACTATGCCAAAGGCGGGCACGGTTTTGGCATGGGGGTGTCAGGCGGCGCCGTAACTGGCTGGCCAGCCGCCATGGCTGCCTGGCTGCAAGATCTGGGTATGTTGGGTGCATAGGCGCCCGCGTTGAGCATCGCGAATCCACATTGCACTGCAAAGGAGCACCTCATGGAACCGTTCGAACTGCCTTTGTGGCCCGAGGGGCCGACGTATGCCTTCAAAAAGGGCGGAGAAGAGACCTGGACCGATGACGATGTCATGCCGCGGCCTGGCGTTGTCAACCGGGTGGTGCGCTATGTCAGCGAGCCGACGCTAACCGTCTACCCGGCGCCCGCTGAGAAGGCGACCGGTGCGGCCTGCATTGTGGCGCCCGGCGGTGGGTACACGTTGTTGGCGATCGACAAAGAGGGCTATGACGTCGCCAAATGGCTCAACTCGATTGGCGTTACCGCCATCGTGCTCAAGTATCGCGTACGGCCCAATCCCAACAAAGGGATGGGGCTCAGGATGGATCCGGCTGTGTGGGGGGCCATTCTCAGCGATGGCCAACGCGCAGTGCGAACGGTGCGGGCCAATTCGCAGGCCTGGGGCATCCATCCAGACCGCATAGGCATGTTCGGGTTCTCGGCCGGTAGTCACCTCACCGCCTCGACGCTGTTTCACAGCGACTCGGGAGACCCGGAGGCCGCAGACCCTATCGAGCGCGAGAGCAGTCGCGCCGATTTCATCGGGCTGATGTACGGCGCCTTTGGCGACTGGCCTGAACAACTCCCCGAGCTGCCACCGCTGTTCATGATGCAGGCGAACGACGACGGCCTGTTCAAGGACCCTGATGCCACCTGGATCAAGTTTGCGCGCACCTGGACGGCCGCCGGCGTGCCCTTTGAGGTGCACCACTATGCCAAGGGCGGGCACGGCTTTGGCATGGGCGTCTATGGCGGTGGCGCAGCCGGCTGGCTGGCCGCCTTCGAGGCCTGGATGCGAGACCTGGGGCTGCTGGGCTAGCCGCGGCCTTGTGTCTGGGGGGCGAGCACTTGGCTCGCTCCCCAGTTGCGGGCATTGGCCTTAGGCTCTCTCGAGCTTGATGTAGACGGTCTCGATCCAGGGCGGTTTGGGCGCACCCACCTGGCTCGCGGCAAAGCAGGCATCACCCTCACGATAGCCATTGGCAGGCATCCACTCGGTCAGCATGTCTATGGCCTGCCCCACGCCCTCGGCTGCCTCTTCGGGCGTGTCGCCGATGCAGTCGACCAGCACGTAATCGCCGCCTGAGAAACGCGTCTCAGCCAGTTTCTCGGGCATGGCGGCGCTCGCAGCTACCTCGACGCCCACAAAGCAGGCTCGCATGCCCACTGGCGCGACCGGGTCATCTTTGCTGGGGCGATACAGAAACCCCAGCATCAGGTCATCGCAGCGGCCGCTGATCGTGCACAGTCGCGGCAGCAGCGCCTGATAGGCGCCATCCCATCCGGGGCCCTCGTCGTCGCCGTCATAGGCGCACCAGGCCCCCACTACCCGATATGGACCTCGCGAGACGATCCTGGGCTCGCTGAACGCTAACGCCATCACTCCTCCACCAACACCGCAGAGCGCGCCAAAGGCTCTGGCTAGAACGTCGTCTTGAGCTGCTGCGCCTGGCCCGTCTCTGACGCCGTGCGCGAGGCGATCATCACCTCAGCTACATGTAGGCCCCATTCCATCGATGGGATCGGGTCCTGATCGTGCTCGATGCAGGCATATAGATGCTCCGTCGATGCCTTGTAGTAGCGGAAAGGCGCAAAGTAGTTCGCTGGAAAGTGGTACCAGCCCGCTTCCTGGCGCCCGACATTGGTCCACGCTGGCGGTGTTGGCCGTGACACGTGATAAGGGCTATCGACGACGTTGGTTGCAATAGAGAGCTGTGAGCCACTGCCAGGCATATCAAAGATGAGCGAGCCCTTTTCGCCACAAACCACCAAGCGCGGGCTCGGGGGCGGCGCGATGAACGAGACGGCGTTGGCGATCACGCAGCCCAGCAGGTCGCCGGGCCACTGAATGAGCGTCATGGTATTGTCGAACGCCTCGCACTCGGTGGGGATGTCTCCCGGCACCGCCGCATCGTTATGCGAGCCGCCGTCGCCGCGGTTGAACCCCTTGAGCCAGTTGGTGAAGACATCATCGTTGTAGCGCATCCGCTCGGGCACCGATACCGTCGA
>JAAYDS010000161.1 GCA_012729155.1 Chloroflexota bacterium
GCCAGAACTCGGCCATGGCCACCTCGAGGCGGGCCGCATCCAGCAGATAGCGGTCGCTTACCGTAATGGACGGCATCGAGGCGCGCGTATCGGCCATCACAGCCTGTACCTGCGGATCGTCGCTGGCCAGAGCCTGAGCCGCAGTGGTGATATCCGCCAGGTTTGTGTAGATCACGTTCTGCCCGAACTTGAGCAGCATGGCAGTCTCATCGTAGCCCACCGTCTCAAAGGTGGGCGGCCGCACGCCGATGTGACCGATACGCGCCTGCCGGAGGCTCTTGACCACCAGCGCCGCCCTGCAGAACGCCTCGAGTTCGGCCTCAAGCTCGGGGTCGGTGGGGAAGAACAGCCCTGCATAGTGAAACGGCAGCTTGCGCCGATAGAGCGCAGACGCCATCGAGAGATTGCCGCAGTACGAGTCAGACACGCGCGCCAGGCTCCGATCGTCGACGGCGGGGGGTTCTTTAGTAGCGTACAGCAGCACCGGCACCTGTAACCGCTCGGCTATCTTGGCGGCCGAGCGCTCATCGCCAAAGTTGAGGGGGCACAACACCAGCGCATCGACGCCCTCACGGGCAAAGTAGCTCGCCACAGCATCAGCATCATCGAGATCGCTCACCACACCGGCAGGCGTACACCCTTTGAGCCCATCACGCGTCTGACCATCAGGAGACGTCGCGGGCGCGAGCACTTGCCATCCATCGATGTGCTGCATCGCAGCAATGCTCTGCTCACGCATCTGCACACACCAGCGCGGCATAGAGGCTCTGTTACGCACCGAAGGGACAAAGCCCACCTTGAGCATCGCTGCCACGTCCTTCTCCTTGCGACAAGGTCGAAACCGTGCGCATTCTAGCCCGCATGGTCGGTGGTGTCAATGAACGTCACTCGGCTATGGCAGATAGCGCGGGGTCAGCGAGTTGCGTCGCATGATACGTTCTTGCTATGATGTGCTATCTGGCAAGGAGGCCACACACATGCAGAAAGACTTTGAACGCCATCTCATCCGCCCGGGCGAGACACCACGCCTCGCCGAGGTCGATCCGGCCGACACCGGTGACTGGACCAAGAAGGCCGCACGCAAGCGACTCGAGGAGATCAAAGAGCAGCTACATAGTCTACACGAGCTGTTACTCGCAGAGCGCAAGCATGGCGTGCTGATAGTACTGCAGGGCTTGGATGCCTCTGGCAAGGATGGCGTCATCAAACATGTCGCCGATGCCTTTAACCATATCGCCTGTTACGCAACTGCGTTCAAGGTGCCCACCAAGGCCGAACTGGCCCACGACTTTTTATGGCGAGTACATGCCGTCACCCCTGGGCGTGGCGAGGTGGCGTTGTTCAACCGCTCGCACTATGAGGATGTGCTGGTCCAGCGTGTGGACAACATCGTGCCCGAGTCGGTTTGGTCCAAACGCTACGATGCCATCAACAACTTTGAGCAGCTGCTCGTGGACAATGGCATCCTGGTGCTCAAGTTCATGCTACACATCTCACCAGATGAACAGGCCGAGCGCATGGACAGCCGACTCGCTGACGCCACCAAACACTGGAAGTTTCGCGTTGACGACCTGGCAACACGCAACAAGTGGGATGCGTACATGGCTGCCTATGATGATGCCATCCACCGCTGCAGCACGCCATATGCTCCCTGGTATGTGATCCCAGCGGACAAAAAGTGGTACCGCAACCTCGCCATCGCCGAGGTCCTCCTTGCCAAGATGCGCGGCCTAGAGATGCGCTGGCCACC
>JAAYDS010000162.1 GCA_012729155.1 Chloroflexota bacterium
CTGGCGGTTGAGGCGGCCATGCGCGCCTATGCCCGCCAGATGGGCGAAGATGAGGACTTGTGGGGCATCACCGGGCTGATTCATGACTTTGACTATGAGCAGCACCCGACGGCTGAGGAGCACCCTTTGGCAGGCTGCTCGATCCTCGAGGAGAACGGCTGGCCTGAGGAGATCATCACGGCCATCAAGGGGCACGCAACCTATCTCAATGTGCCGCGAGAATCGTTGATGGCCAGGACGTTGTTTGCTGTTGACGAGCTGACCGGTCTGGTGACCGCCTGTGCGTTGGTGCGCCCCAGCAAGAGCCTCGCCGATCTCAAGGCCAAATCGGTCAAGGGAAAATGGAACGACAAGGCCTTTGCGCGCGGCGTCAATCGCGAGGATATCGAGTTGGGCATGCAAGAGATGGGTGTCGACCGGACCGAGCATATCAATACGGTGATCGAGGCGCTCAAGTCTGTCGCAGCAGAGTTAGAGCTCGACGGTCGACTGGCAAACTCGGGCTGAGATCGGGTATGCTACATTCATGAACATCGACCAAACCAGTCGGCGCTGCCCCGAGTGCCACACACGGACCAGTGACTCGGCCACCATCTGCCCGGCTTGCGGTAGGGCGCTTACCTCACGTGAACCCGAGTGTTGCCCGGTGTGCGGCGCCCGCTGCGATGATGTAGAGGCGCGTTGCCCGATATGTGGCGCAGAACGCGAACGGTCCGCCGCGCCACGCGTTTCTTCCTTTGCGGCTACCGCCCTCGGGTTGGTTGCCCTGGCCCTGGTCATCGTGATCGGCCTGCGGCTACGGCCCTGGCGCAATGCGAGCATCGACCCTGACGCGCTGGTGGCTGCGGCCGTCGGCCGAGCCGGGCCGACGCTGAGCCTCGCGCAGGGCGCACAGGGCGTCCCCACATCTACGTTGGAGCCGACTCTGACGCCCACTGGCACGCCAACCACGCAGCCAACGCCCACGCTCACCCCCTCTATGGCGCCCACGATGACGCCGGCCGCTACCGCAGAGCTGCAGGAGTCTACTGATAGTTCGGCCGTGCATGTGGTGGCGCGCGGTGACACTCCGTTGGGCATCGCCCTCAAGTACAACGTCACCCTCGAGGCGCTGCTGTTGGCCAATGGGCTTGACGACGACGACGTGCTGTCAATCGGCCAGGAGCTCGTTGTGCCCAGTGGTGTAGGGGGGGCAGAGCCTGTGGCCGCGCCCGCCGAACCGGTGATCCATGAAGTTGCGTCGGGCGATACGTTGCTGGCGATCGCCAGGCGGTACGGTGTCGATCTGGATGACATCCTGGAGGCCAATGGTCTTAGCGAGCGCAGTGTGCTTCGTGTGGGTCAGGAGCTCGAGATCCCCGGCACGTTAGCACCCGCCGCAGCAACCTCGGCGCCAGTGGCGGTGACGCCCACACCTGCGCGCACAACGTTGCCGTCACCGACGCCCACCGAGCGTCCTGCTGTGATCACCCACACGGTGGCCAAGGGCGACACGCTGGGGCAGATTGGCCTGATGTACGGTGTGAGCAGCGATGCGATCGCGGCGGCCAATGGCATCCGCACCAGCACGGTGCTGAGCATCGGACAACAGCTCGTCATTCCGGGTGTCGAGCCAGAGCCGACGGCCACCCCAACCGCTTTGCCGACGGCTACGTCGACGCCGACACCTGCGGCGGTCGAGGTCCTCTCGGCAGCGGCCGCGAACTCTACACCGCGCTTCAAGTACGGCGCGCCCGAGCTGCTGACGCCGCGCCACGGTGAAGCGCTATCAGACGAGGGCGGGCTGCCGCTATTGACCTGGGTGAGCGTTGGCATCCTCGAGAAGAACGAGTGGTATCGCCTGCGTGTTTGGCCCACGAGCGGCAAGGTCGATCCTCAGGTGTTCTGGGTGACGACGACGTCGTGGCGCCCAACGCTCGAGCCTGGCGTGGAATACGCCTGGCAGGTGCAGGTGGCTACCCGCACCTTAGAGGGCGAAATCGATACCCAACTCAGTGAGATTTCGAGTCGCTACACTTTCACATTCGAATAGCCTTGAGTCGATTTGCCGCTTCTGGCACTCGCGAATGAGAGGTCGCTATGTTGATTCTGTTGGTGCGTGTTGCGCTGGCTATCTGGGTCTACATGACGGCCTTTTTTCTCGTTGCGTCGCTTGCGCGGCGGAACGATCTGGCCGATGTGGCCTGGGGGCTTGGGTTTGTGGTTGTGGCGGTTACGGCCGTTTTGGCGGCGCCAGGCCTTACTGCTCGACAGGGCGCCGTGCTGCTCGCTACCATCATCTGGGCAGCGCGCCTGGCGTTACACATCTGGTCGCGTAACCGCAAGCAAGCAGAGGACTTTCGCTACCGCAAATGGCGCGAGGACTGGGGCGACCAGTATCTCATCAAGGCCTACCTCAACGTGTTCATGCTGCAGGGCCTGTTTATGCTCATAAACAGCCTGCCCATCACTGTGGTGAACTATGCCGATTCAGGGGGGTGGGGTATCACCAACTGGATCGGTGTCCTGGTCTGGGCGGGAGGTCTGGTTTTCGAGGCCGTTGGCGACCACCAGCTCACCGTGTTCAGGAACGACGCGGCCAACCGTGGCAAGATCATCACCACGGGCCTGTGGCGCTATACGCGACATCCGAACTATTTCGGTGAGGCGCTTCTTTGGTGGGGCATTTGGTTGATGACCGTCGGATCGGCGTTCTGGCCATTGGGCGCAATCGGGCCGGCTTTCATCACTCTGATGCTCACGCGCGTATCGGGCATCCCGCTGCTCGAGAAGCGCTCGGCCACCAAACCGGGCTGGGCAGAGTATGCGGCTCGCACCAGCGTCTTTATTCCCTGGTTCCCCAAGCAGTGAAGGCACTCGGTACCCGCCTGTGTCGGCAACGCCACACCCGCCACACAAGAGGAGCAATTCATGGCCCCCGTGACTCTGGTCAGCGATAGTGCCAGCGACATCCCCTATGCAACCCTGAGCGAGCTTGGTGTGCAAGCTGTTCCCCTAAGCGTGCACATCGGCAAGATGACCTATCTCGACTCAGACCTCACCATCGACCGCTTCTGGGCGCTCGCATCTGATACCGACGCGGCGTTGGCGACCTCACAGCCCAGCGTCGGTGCCTTTGCCAGGGTGTTTCAGCATTTGGTAGATCAAGGGCACGAAGTGCTCTGCATTGTTATCAGCAGTCGCATAAGTGGCACCTTCAACTCTGCCTGGTTGGCAGCGCGCGAGTTTGGCGACCGCGTAACGGTGTTTGACAGCGGTTTCTGGTCGGTGGCGCAGGGCTACCAGATCAGGCAAGCAGCGGCGGCCATTGCCCAGGGCAAGGGGATAGCGCAGGTGGTCTCACTGCTCGAGGATCTCCGTTCCAGAACCGACGCCTATCTATCGATGGATACCGTTGCTTATGCCAAGCGTGGCGGCCGCTTTGAGGCGGTGCTCAGCCCCTTGCGCCGCTTTATCGACGGATTCAATATCAAGCCCATCGTGCGGGTGGTGGCTGGACAGCCCGAGTTTGTGGGGGTGGCACGAAGCATGTCTGGCGTCATGCAACGCATCCGCAAAGAGCTCCGCAAGTTTGGCAATCCCGAGCATCTCATGGTTGCGCACACGCGCGTTCCTGAACGGGCATCGCAGTTCGCGTGCGAACTCGCAAGCGATTTTGGCTACCCCTCTGAACAGGTCACCATCGCCGAGTTAGGGCCCGTGTTGGCCAGCCACGGAGGGCCAGGGGCCATCGCAGCGGCCATGGTGCGCAAACCCTAGCCTTGCAGTGCCTTTCTGCACGACGCGCTGAACCATCAGGGCTCGATCGGAGCTCTGGCGGATTGGCTGATCATATGTACAGCTATTGACATCGGTGCGACTATACACTAGCATACCATTGTGCATCTGTGCACTGATGCACAGGTAGGACGATGCCATGCTAGACGGCCATGAGAGCGAACAGGACCTGCTATTCAAGGTGTCTGAGGCTTACTACCTCGAGGGAGCCACGCAGGCCGAGGTGGGGCGCCGGTTTGGCTTGTCGCGCGTCAAGGTGTCACGCCTCCTCAAGCGTGCTCGCGATGAGCAGATGGTGCAGATCTCTGTCACGCCGCCCACTGGCTCCCTAGCCGGCATCGAACAGCAGCTTGCTAATCATCTCGGGCTGGATGAGCTGATCATTGCCGATCTGGATGCAGTGGATGGCGCTGCTGTGCTGGCGGCCATAGCAGCCGCGGCGACGCCGGTGCTGTTGCGTCACCTATGCGAAGGCACCACGCTTGCCGTCAGCTGGGGCGCAACGCTGGCGGCGCTGGTGGCAGCTCTGCCCCGCCGGCCTGTGCCGAGGGCTACCGTCGTGCAGATGCTCGGAGGGCTGGGCCGCGTAGAGCATGAGGCGCAAGGCGCCGATATCGCTCGTCGGCTGGCGATGACCCTGGAGGCAGACTGTCGCTTGTTGGCCTCGCCAGGCATAGTGGCAAGCAAAGAGGTCCGCGACGCCCTGATCAGCGACCCGCAGATCTATGACACCCTCGCTCTGGCGGCATCGGCGCAGGTAGCGCTCGTGGGCATCGGCACGCCCTCGCGTAGCGCGCCGGCTCTGCGTGACGCCGCAACCCTGTCCGTCGTTGAGACAGAGGAACTCGCCAGCCGCGGTGCCGTGGGAGACATCTCTCTGCGCCACTATGACGCGAACGGCCAGCTCGTGGCCACAGGCCTCAGCAGGCGCATCATCGGGCTGGAGCTGGCGCAGATCTGCCAGATCCCCTGCGTTATCGCCGTGGCAGGCGGCATGGCCAAATTCACGGCCATTCGCGGGGCGCTCACAGGGCATCTAATCAACGTGCTTGTGACCGATGTGTATGTGGCGCGGCGTATCCTCGAAGAGGTCGAGCGCGGCCAGTTGTAGGAGAGGGGGAGCGATGCCGTTGTTTGCTGGGCTCGATTATGGCACCGGCGGCGCCAAAGCCTGCGTCATCGACGACGAGGGTGTCGTAAGGGGCTATGCCTTTGCCGAGCTAGACCTGTATCACACGCATCCTGGCTGGTCTGAGCACGACGCATCAGTGTACTGGCCGCTGGCATGTCGGCTTTTGCAGCAGGCCATCGCCCAGACGGGCGCGCCGGCCAGCGATGTCAAAGGCGTGGCGCTCTCATCGGCCATGCCCTGCCTGGTGCTGGTGGATGCGCAGGGAGAGCCGCTTGCACGCGCCTACAATCTGATGGACCGTAGAGCGAGTGCCCAGGTGTCGTCGCTCTACGACCGCCTTGGGCGTGAACGCGTCTACGATAGCATCGGCAACCGCCTTGAAGACCATCCTACCATCGTAAACCTGATGTGGGAGACGCAGCACAGGCCAGAACTGCTGGCGAGGGCGGCAAGCGCCCTGACGATCGACGGTTACATCACCATGCGTCTCTGTGGGGCGAGGGTGATCCATCGCTCGGGCGCAGGCTTCTATGGTTGTTACAACCTGCGCCAGGGCGACTGGGATGCGGAGCTGTTGCACCAGGCCGGGGTGCCTGCCGCACTGTTGCCGCGTCTGTGCGCTTGCACCGACATTGTGGGCGAGGTGACGCCTGCCGCGTCTCGAGCCACTGGCTTGGCCGTGGGCACGCCGGTGGCCGCCGGACAGGTCGACTGCAACGCTGGCTGGGTTGGCGCTGGGGCCACCCGGATCGGCGATATCCAGAGCAACCTGGGCACAGTGGGGAACTTTGGGGTGGTGCATCAGAGCACCGACTTTGTGCACTCAGACGTCGGCAGGCTGATGATCAACGTCCCTTACACCATCGCAGACACCCTGGTAACCATCCCCACGACGATGACCGGCGGGCAGTCTATCCGCTACTTGAGAGATGCGTTTGGCCAGCACGAGCTCGCCTTGGAGCGGCAGGGCGGCCCAACGGCGTACGATCAGCTCAATCTTGCTGCCTCAGAGGTGCCACCTGGCAGTGAGGGTTTGCTGGTGTTGCCCTATCTCATGGGCGAGCGCACGCCGCTATGGGATGTCAATGCGCGTGGCGTGCTGTTTGGGCTCTCGCTCAATCACGGTAAGGGACACCTGGTGCGCGCCATGATGGAGGCTGTGGCCTATGCCATGTACGACTCGTACCGGCTGATTCAGCAGAGCGGGCTGAAGGTCAATCTGCCGCTGGTATTGAACGAGGGTGGGGCGGTTAGTCGACTGTGGCGGCAGATCATCGCCGATGTGTTCGATGTGCCCATCGTGCTGGTTCAGCGCCGCGAGGGCGCCCCCTTTGGCGATGCGTTGCTGGCCGGCGTGGCTACGGGCCACCTGGCGGGGCTCGACACCTCACGCGAGTGGACGACGTATGTCGATCCCATCGAGCCCGATCCGGCTCGGCATCGGCTCTATCAGGAGCATTTCGCGCTCTACAGGCAGCTTTACGGCCATCTGAAGGAGGACTTTCAGGCGCTGGCCGCACTACGCAACCGTTACGCACAATAGAGGAGATCGAGATGGACGTTCGTCAGGGGCTAGAGCAGCGACAGGCTGAAGGTCGCCCGATCGTTGTTGGGCTGGTGGGCTGTGGGCAGATGGGGTCGGGTCTCGTGCATGTGATGGACCAGATGACCGGCATGGATGTGCGCGTGATCTCTGACCTGGACTCGGCGCGCGCGCTAGAGACCTTTGTTGCACTGGGCCTGAGCCGCAGCGATATCGTAGTGACAGACGACACAGGCATCGCGCAAGATGCCTTGACGGCAGGCAAGCGGGTGGTGACCGGCGATGCACTCTTGCTGACGCGTGTGCCAGCTGTTGAGGCGATCGTCGAGGCAACCGGTCTGGCCGAGGTCGGTGCGACTGTCGCCTGGAACGCTATCTTGCGCGGCAAGCACATCATCATGTTGAATGTCGAGACCGACGTCACCGTGGGGCTGCTGCTCAACCAACTGGCGCAACGGGCTGGCGTGGTCTACACCGTCGCATCTGGAGACGAGCCAGGCGTATGTATGGGCCTGTACAACTTTGCCCGCACCCTCGGGTTTGAGGTGGTGTGTATGGGCAAGGGCAAGAACAATGTCATTGATCTCGCTGCTACGCCCTCAAGCTGTCGCGAAGAGGCCCTGGCTCGTGGTATGAACCCCAAGATGCTCGCCGCCTTTAAGGATGGCAGCAAGACCATGGTCGAGATGGCCGCGGTCTCGAACGCTACTGGTTTGGTGCCCGACGTGCCTGGCATGCATGGTGCACGGGTCGATGTGCCCGATCTCTGCAGGCAGCTCATCCCAGCGCAAGATGGCGGCATCCTCAACCAAAGGGGCTGTGTCGAATACTCGACGGGGCGTGTGGCGCCGGGCGTTTTTGCAGTCGTCACCTCGCACGAGCCGCGAGTGCGCGTCGACATGACCTTTGTAGGCATGGGGTCAGGGCCCTACTATACGCTCTATCGGCCTTACCATCTGTGCAATATCGAGACGCCGCTTTCGGTCGCCGAGGCGGTGCTCAACCAACAGCCCACCATTGTGCCGCAGGCGCTTGTGTCAGAGGTGGTGGCTGTGGCCAAGCGCGACCTGGCGCCCGGCGATGTACTCGGAGAAGTGGGCGAGGCCGACTACTATAACCGCATCTACACGTTTGCCGAAGCACAGGCTCTGCGCGGGCTGCCGATGGGGCTTGCTGCGGGAGCGCGTGTCACCACGCCAGTAAAGGCCGGTACCCTGTTGACGCTTGACAGCGTCGCGCCCGACACATCCAGGTTCGTCTACAAGCTGCGGCAGCTGCAAGATGAGATGGTTTACCATGGCTAGGCCCGTGCTAGCGGCTGCTGCCGGCGGCCAAAGTGGTCTTCTGCTGCTGCTCTGTGCGTGGAGGTGAGCGATGTTCGCACTTGGCCTGCTGGCCGGCGGCATCGCCCAGGTAGCGCTGGTGGTGGCCGATCTCGAAGCCGCCGTCGAGCACTACTGGCATCAGTTTGGCGTGGGTCCGTGGAGCTTTTATACCTACCAGCGCCCACTGTTACGCGGCATGAGCTATCACGGCGAGCCAGCTGACTATGCTATGCGCCTGGCATTGGCTAATGCGGACGCCTTGCGCATCGAACTGATTCAGGTACTGCACGGTCAGACAGTCTATGCCGACCACATAGCTGCGCACGGCTACGGGGTGCACCATCTGGGGGTGCTTGTGCCAGACATGCAGATGGCCCTGGCCCAGGCACGGCAGGCGGGCTATGCCGTACTGCAGGAAGGATACGGTTTTGGTCTCGACGGCGACGGTCACTTTGCCTACATCGATACCGAAGCCGAGCTGGGCGTGATGCTTGAGCTGATCGAGCGGCCCGCTCGTCGGGTAGAGCCTGACAAGATGTATCCAGCGCCAGAGACGCCGCGTACGTCACCCTAGCATGCCAAACCGGCTATAATACGGAAAGTAGCCATGCCGGGTTTCACTGATGTGCGGATGAGGGGGCAGCATGATTTTGCCTGAGCAGATCACCAAACGTTCGGGCGCCATCGTTCCGTTCAACCGTGATCGCATCACCAACGCTATCTATCGCGCAGCTGTGGCCGTGGGGGGGCGTGACCGCGCCCTGGCCGAGCAGTTGGCTGATCAGGTAGTTGCGATGATTGCCCGCGACTTTGGACCTGCGGGCATACCGACCGTCGAAGATGTTCAGAACATCGTTGAAAAGGTGCTGATCGAGAACGGCCATGCCAAGACGGCCAAAGCCTATATCCTCTATCGCGAGGAGCGCGCCCAACGACGCGCAGAGCGTGACCGTCGTGAGACGCAGGCGCAGGAAAGCGTGCCCTGGCGCAAGCTGTGGGAGGTGCTCAACTGGGCCGTCGACCACGACCTCCACACCATCGACAGGCTGAACGCACGCCTGGCACGTGGCGAGTGGGTCGACATCGTCCGCGAGAGCGATGCCGCCTATCAGCACGATATCGAACAGGCCGCAGAACAGATTGTGGCACGACGCGAGCAGATTCGGGTTGCCATCGTCGCCGGGCCTTCATCGTCAGGAAAGACGACCACAACCACCAAGCTGAGTCTGCTGCTCAAGGATATGGGGCTTTCGCTCGTGCCGTTGACCGTGGACAACTACTTTTTCGATCTAGAGCTTCACCCGAAAGATGAGCACGGCGACTATGACTATGAGACGCCCCAGGCTCTCGATCTGGAGCTCATCAGTCAACACCTGGCCGCACTGGTGGCCGGTGAACGGGTGATGCTGCCCTTTTACGATTTCAAGACCGGTCGGCAGCATCGCGATCACACGCCGATGCAGCTTCATGCCAACGAAATCATCCTGATCGACAGCCTGCACGGCCTGTATGCGCCGATGACGGCAGACGTGCCATCCGAGTTCAAGTTCAGGCTCTATATCGAGCCGATGCTACAGATGAAGGACCAGGGCGGAACCTTTGTTCGCTGGACCGATCTCCGGTTGATGCGCAGGATGGAGCGAGATGCCTCTCACCGTGCCTATGACCGCCAACAGACGCTGGAGCATTGGCACTATGTGCGGTCGAGCGAGCTACGGAATATCGTGCCCTACATCAACACCGCTGACGCCATCGTCAACAGCGCATTGCCCTACGAGCTGCCTGTGATGAGGCGCCGACTCATCGCCTCATTCGCTCGTTGGGCCGTGCAATACGACCACGATCCACTGCGCGAAGACGCAGCGGATCGTGCCAAGCGCGTCTATGCGCTTTTAGCACAGGTGGGCGAGCCAGGGCCCGAGGAAGACATTCCTGGTGACTCGCTGTTGCGCGAGTTCATCGGGGGCAGCATCTACGCCTACTGACGGCCCGGCCCCTGTGTCGCTACAGGTCAAACCTGTAGCGACATTTGCGTTCCTCACCCGGCTCATACACCGAGTCGCTGGGTGGCACGTCGACGATCTCAACAAATACCCCGCCGGCGAGTTCGCAGGTGCGCCGTGAGGCCTCATTATCCGGGTTGCAGGTGATCCAGAGCGGATCGATGCCGTGCGCGCGCGCCAGGTCAAAGAGGAGCTTGACGCTCCGGGCCGCATAGTGCTGTCCGCGGTGCTCAGGCCGCACCCCATACCCGATGTGCCCCGCGTACAGGCATATGTGGTCATTGTTACCGATCCGCAGTGATATGCCACCAAGAAGCTCGCTACTGGTGCGGTGCCTCATATCAAAGTGGTATGCCGGCACCAGGCCCCTCACTGCATCACGCGGTGTGGTCGCGACCAGCACCAGCTCGAGATCGCCATCCACCAGGCGGCCAGGGTTCAGGAATGCGAAGCGTTCGGGCAGTCCGAGCATCTCGTGCTCCTAGATCAGGCTAAGCGACAGGTTACCAGAGCGGTGCCTGAGTTGGCGGTTCCTGATCCTGCCCACGATAGAGGCGCGTATCGTGCATCAGGCTCTCGTCGGTAAAGGCCCCCTGACCGCCTGTGCCCTGCATCTGTTCCCAGGCGCCGCGCACACTGGCGTCCATCTCGTCGGCATTGTGTACGAGCAGCGCCTCCAGGGTCATCGGGAGGATCGGAGAGCCATGCTCAAGCCTGCCATGATGCGCCAAAATCGCGTGGATGAGTCGTCGGCGCAGTTCGTCATCGAAGCCTTCGACCTGTGCGATGGCCCGTTCGACGCGCGCGGCGCTCATATACAAATGGCCAAGCAGTGCACCGTCTGTGGTGATGGCAAAGGTAAGGGGGTCGTAGGCATCGATCTTGCCGATATCGTGCAGCAGCGCCGCCGTCACCAGCAAGTCCTGGTCGACGTCCTCATACCCGCTGCCGCTCTCGAGCGCCAGCCTGACCACTGCCAGAGTGTGCTCGAGCAGGCCACCCACGGTGGCGTGATGCAGCGACTTGGCGGCAGGCGCGGCCACAAACGCGGCATACGTCTGGTCATCGAATACAGCCTTGATGAGGGAGCCGAGTAGCGGCGATTCGACGCTATCGCACAGGGCAGCGAGCTCCAGCTCCATCTCCTCTCGGGGGCGCAGCGCCACGGGCAGATACTCCTCGAGATGGACCAGTTCGGTCGGCTCGATGCGCTCGATGTTGATCTGCGTCTGTTGACGAAACTCGCCCACGCGGCCGGTGACGAGCACGCCATGCCCTGTCGTCAGCGTGTCCACCACGTAAGATGGCACATCGAACAGCACGCCGGGCAGGGCGCCACTGCGGTCTGACAGAGTGACGCGCAGCATCAGGCTGCCAGTGCGCGTCGTCGAGACCGACTTGTCGCGCAGGAGATAAGGCTGTTTGGTGATGCTGGCGCCCACGCGGAGCTGGGCGATGGCTTGCCTTGGCAAGATGGACCTCCTGGTCTAGTTGTTCAGTCAAATGGCGGCAGATGGTGGGCTTGCGCCACCTGTTGTATCAGCGCGTCAACGGGCGTTTCGCGGCGTGGTGACGGGCCCAGCAAATCAGCATAGGGCTCACCCAGCATGGCCGCCACAGTAGCGCACACGCCGTGCGCCAGCGCATCGAGCTGGTAGCCCCCCTCGAGCACGACGACTGCATGGCCTCGGCAACGCCTGTCAGCATAGCCCATTAGCATTGTGAGCAGCCACGAGATGCCGGTCAGCGAGACATCCAGCTCCGCCAACGGGTCGGCCCAGTGCACGTCATACCCAGCGCTGATGAGCAGCAGATCTGCCCCAAAGCGCTCGAGCGCGGGGAAGACGATCTCTGAATAGACACGGTGCCAGCCCTCATCGCCTACGCCTGCCGGCAAGGGGATGTTGATGGTGGTGCCGTTTCCCGAGGCGATGCCGCGTTCAGCAATACTGCCCGTGCCCGGGTAGAGCGGGCTCTGGTGCGTTGAGACGTACAGCACCCGCGAGTTGGTCTCAAAGGCCTCCTGGGTGCCATTGCCATGGTGCAC
>JAAYDS010000163.1 GCA_012729155.1 Chloroflexota bacterium
AAGCGCCAACCGGGATCGGCGACGATGGCGCCCAGAAAGTAGTTGCCCTTTTCGTGAGGGTTGCCTGCCTGATTGAGGACACCACCGATCACGCGCTCGACAGCAAAGCGAGCCGACGTCCACATGGCAGGCCAAACCACTAGGCCAACGACAGTGGCGGCAGTAGACCAGATGAGCACATCGGCCGCCCAGCGCCAAGCCCGGTGCTCTGCCGCGCCCAGGTTGCGCCAGGCGTACCAGCCGAGCGCAGGCACCGCCGCGAGCGCAAGTGTAACCCCTGGCGCCTTGTTCAGGGTGGCCAACCCGGCCATTACGCCAGACAGCACCAGCACGCCGCGGTGGCCTCGCTCGCCATAGGCCAACAGCGCCCACAGCGACAGCGCCATCAGGCACGCCAGCAAGCCATCGAGATGATGTAGTCGCGACAGGGCCAGGTAGAACGGGTCAAGGGCGATCAACACTGTGGCCAGGGTATTGACGCGCGCCGACATGAAATGGCGGCCCAGCAGATACAGCCCGACAACGCCCAGCCAGGTTGACAGTGCGATCATGCGGCGAGCCCAGAACGTCTCGGGGTACAGGCCGATGCCCTGCTCGTGCCCCTGTGGATAGAGCACAGTGCGTAACCAGGGCGACTGGATGTTCGCGTCGGCCAGCCGGGCAGCGATGCGGCACCCCGCAACGCCTGCCCACATGGTGAGTACACCGGGATGCTCAGTGCGACAGGTTTGGATATAGTCGCGGCTCTTGAGCCCCTGATAGAACTCTATACTGCGCGTGCGCCAGTTGTGCTCGTCAACCGAGACAAACGCATCAATCCGGCCCAGACGGAGTGTCAGCGACACGATGAGGGCCAGAACCAGCAGCAAAGTGCGTAATGCAGGGGGGCTAGATAAAGCTCGAATCGGCCTCACCAGAACTCCTCAGGCTCGCAAGTGTCAACGGCCCCTGGCAGGGCATCATGACAACTCTAGTCACGTGCAGCCGCAGGGGCAAATGCGAACGCCAAAGGGCCCGACGTCTGATGTCGGGCCCTGAATGGAACAGAAGGTCAGCCGCGTTTGCGGCGAGCGTCGAGATCGTGGCTAGATCGCCTTGAGGTACCGATCGAGCTCCCAACCGCTGACCGAGAGGCAGTAATCTTCCCACTCTGCTGTCTTGGCCTCTACGTACTTTTCGTACACATGCGGCCCGAGGGCTTCCTGGATTACCGTATCCTCGGCCAGTGCGTCCAGCGCCTCGCGCAATGAGCCTGGTAGCGTCGCCAGCCCCACGCGGGCGCGTTCGTCTTCGTACAGGTTCTCCTCGCTGGCGGCCGGCAGAGGCAGCTCATTCTTGATGCCATCCAGACCGGCCTTGAGCATGACGGCAAAGGCCAGGTAAGGGTTGCAGGCCGGGTCGGGGCAGCGCAGCTCGCAGCGCGTAGCCTCGGGGACCATCGCGCGGGGGATACGGATGAGCGCCGACCGGTTGATCCGCGCCCAACTGATGTAGACCGGTGCCTCGTAGCCCGGCACTAGACGCTTGTAAGAGTTGACCAGCGGCGCGATGACAGCCGACAGAGCACGAGCGTGTTTAAGCTGCCCCGCTATAAAGTGCTTGGCCAGCTTGGACAGCCCATAAGGGTCCTTGGGATCATGAAACAGTGTAGCGCCACCCTCAATGCCGGCGAGCGACTGATGACAGTGCATGCCCGACCCGTTGATGCCGCGAATTGGCTTGGGCATAAAGGTAGCATGCAGCCCATGCTGGCGTGCAATGGCTTTGAGCACGTACTTGAAAGTCACAGCACTGTCGGCAGCCTTGAGCGCGTCACCATACTTGAAGTCGATCTCGTGCTGACCCTGCGCCACTTCATGGTGGCCAGTCTCCACATGGATGCCAAAGGCCTGCAACGCCGTGATCATGTCCTGCCGCACCAGGACGCCGCTGTCTGAAGAGGCATCAAAATACCCCACGTTGTCGCGCAGCGCACCCGGGATCGGGTTGCCCAGCTCGTCGGTGCCAAACAGAAAGAACTCGAGCTCGGGGCCTACCCGATAGCAGAAGCCCATGTCGGCGGCTTCAGCCAGGGCGTTGGCCAGCACAGTGCGCGGCGACCCCTTGAACGGTTCGGCATCGGGCGTAAAGACGTCGCAGATCAGACGGGCCGTCTGATGAACGCCGCTCTTCCAGGGCAAGATGGCAAAGGTCGAGCAGTCAGGAAAGAGATACATATCGCTCTCGCTGATGCGCGCAAAGCCCTGGATCGATGAGCCATCAAACCAGATGCCATTGTCGAGCACGCCTTCGAGCTGCGTCACCGGGACGGTGATGGACTTGACTGCTCCAAGAATGTCTGAGAACTGCAGATTGATGAATAGGACGGCATGTTCTTTACAGGCTGCAATGACCGATTCCTTGGTGTACTCCATGTCTGTCTCCCTGGAGAAGCTGACGGACACCCTTGTGCAGACCACCACGAATCGGCGCTGATTGCATGGGGCTTGAATGTGATGCTCTATGATACGCACGCACCGGCTCGTTGTCTTGGTACAGTGCGCAGAACTAGTCGCTAGCGCGCTTGTGTAGATTGCACAAGCGCGGTCACTCAGGCCATCAGAATGTGGATACGCAAAGCCAGCTGCAGGGCGAGCCGAGTCTCGGCATCGTTCAGATCGAGATTCGAGATCTCGGCGATGCGCTGCAGGCGATAGTTCAGCGTGTTGCGGTGTACGTAGAGCGCACGCGCGGTCTGGCTGATATTGGTGTTCTGATCAAAGAGCACCTGCAGTGTGTGCACCAGCTCGGTGCCGTGGCTCTGATCGTAAACGAGCAGATCACCGAGCGTCTCTTGGTAAAAGCACTGGAGTTCGGCACGGTCACGCAGATCGGCGAGCAGCCGATAGAGCCCCAGCTCATCATAGTGGTGTGGCCCGGCCCGACCATGGACGCGCGTGCCCAGGCTATGGGCACCCAGGGCTTGACGAATCGCCTGCCCGAGACCCGCCGAGCGGCGCGCGATACGGCTCACCCCAACGCCGTTGGCATCGCTGCCACGCTCTGACGCCTCGGATAGCCAGCGCCGTACCAGCCAGCTGTCCAACGGCGCTGAGTGCGACACCAACAGCAAGAGGTGATCATCATACGCCAACTCTAGCGTCGTAGAACCATCTCGCCGCGCGACCCAAGACACGTCACTGAGCGCCTGGCTTGCTCCCGTAGCACCCACACTGGCGTCAACGGCCAGGGCAACATGGTCGCGTCTCGGGCCCAACACATAGCCCTGACGTTCGAGACGCGCCCGCGTCGCAGCAGCAGTGTCGTCCTCTAGCAGCTGCGCCACGAGATCGATGCCCAGTTCGTCCTCAACTTGCCGTCGGGTGGCCCGCTGTAGCAGCTCCAGGGCGCACACCTCAGCGGCCGCGCGCGCCAACACGCCGTACAGTGGATCGCGCCCGGCCTCACCATAGCCGACTAGCAGCTCGCCCATCGGCCGCCCACCCATCTGCACGGCAAAGCTCTCTGACAGCGTTTCGGAGGTATTGGTCGGCCCAAGGGCCTCGCTTACGACCTCTCCGTTAACGGCAACGAGGCGCACGCCTCCTTTTAGCCCTTCGGCGAGCTCGGCCAGAACGGCATCGAGCCCTTCTTGCGACAATAGTGCTTGAAAGGCCTCGCGGGCCTCTGCCTCGCGCCGCGCTACCTGCCCTTGGGCATCCAGCAGGGCACGGAGTAGCTCTCGCTCAACCTGATAGCTATCCACATCGCGGGGCAGGAGAAAGAGTGGCAGTCGCAACGCTTCCGCTCTGGTAAGCGTATCGGTGCCTGGTGGCTCATCCACCGCCAGAGCAGCCGCCTCAGCGCGGCCTAGCTCGGCCACCAGGTAGTCAGCGGTCAACCGCGAGTCGAGTTCGCGCGCCAGTGCCAGGCGAGCCAAAACAAGGCAGCCTGGCTCCAGCCCTTGCAGAACCGGATAGGCTGCGCGTAACGAGGCCACCCACTCGACTGCCCGCCCCAGTCCGCCCTGGCCTGCCAGCAGCCGCGTGCCCTTGGGCAGGGCAAGCGACCACAGATCCCTTACAGTAATCGGACTACCGGGCGAAGGCATCTATACCTCCGGCGTGCTCCAGTGCTCTTGCAGGCTCTTGACGCTCAATCTGCCCGCCAGGCGGGCTGCGATAGCCTGCGCAGCGGCCCGTGCCCCCGAAAGCGTGGTGAGCACAGGGACGCCGTGTGAGATGGCCGCCTGCCGCAGCCGTCGCTCATCATCGAATGAGCGACCGCCCAACGGCGTGTTGATCATCAAGTCGACATCGCCGTTGATGATGTGATCAACGACGTTAGGCCGCCCCTCCCACGCCTTGAGCACCGTTTGGACCTGCAACCCACGCTCTCGAAGGTAGGCGGCGGTGCCACGGGTGCCCAATAGATGAAAGCCGAGCTCGCTCAGCTCGCGTGCGATGGGTGCAAGGTTGGCCTTGTCGCGATCGTTGACGCTGACGAATACACTGCCTCGCAGGGGCAAGTCGTTACCTGCAGCCATCTGCGCCTTGGCAAAGGCCATGCCAAAGCTGTCGTCCATCCCCATGACCTCGCCGGTGCTGTGCATCTCGGGCCCAAGAATCGCCGGCTCGTCGGGAAACTTGGCAAAGGGCAGCACCACTTCCTTGACGAAATGTCCACGAAGGCGAGGCTCGTCAGGCACGCCCAGCTCGGCGAGCGTCTTGCCCGCGAGAACCTCGCAGGCCACCTTGACCCAGGGAACGCCGGTTGCTTTGCTCACGTAGGGCACCGTGCGAGAGGCTCGCGGGTTGGCCTCGATGACATACACAACACCATCGCGCATGGCGAACTGGATGTTGAGCAGGCCAACGGTGTTGAGCGCCAGCGCGAGGCGCCGCGTATAGTCACGCAACGTCGCCAGAGCCGCATCGTTCACCATGATGGTGGGAATCACGCAGGCGCTGTCGCCCGAATGCACCCCGGTGAGCTCGATCTGCTCCATGATAGCGGCGATGCGCACCTCGTGGCCATCGCATACGCAGTCCACATCCATCTCAAAGGCATCTTCGAGAAAGCGATCGATGAGTAAGGGGCTGTCTTCAGAGACCTCGACGGCCGAGAACACATACTGCTCGAGCGAAGCGCGATCATACACAATCGCCATGGCACGGCCACCCAGCACATAGGATGGACGCACGATCACCGGATACCCGATCTGTTCGGCCACGGCAAAAGCCTCATCCACGGTCCGCGCCCCGCCGTGCTCAGGCATGGGCAAGCCCAGATCGTCCATAAAGGCGCCAAACCGCTCGCGGTCCTCGGCCAGGTCGATCGCATTGGGCGCGGTACCCAGAATGCGCACTCCCGCGTCGGCAAGGCGCCGCACCAGCTTGAGCGGCGTCTGCCCGCCGAACTGGACGATCACACCAAGCGGCTTTTCTAGCTCGTAGATGTTGAGAATGTGCTCGAGCGTCAGTGGCTCAAAGTAGAGCCGATCGCTAACGTCATAGTCGGTCGACACAGTCTCTGGGTTGCAGTTGACCATGATGGTCTCGTAGCCCATCTCCTGAAAGGCGAACGAGGCGTGCGTACAGCAATAGTCGAACTCGATGCCCTGGCCAATGCGGTTGGGGCCACTGCCGAGCACGATGATTTTTGCACGGTCGGTAGGCTCGGCCTCGCACCAGGACTCATAGTTGCTGTACAGATAGGGCGTGTGCGCAGGGAACTCGGCTGCGCAGGTATCCACCCGCGAGTACACGGGCAACACGCCCAGGGCCTTGCGGTGCGCACGCACCTCAAGCTCTGATGCGGCTGGCGAGAGCAGTCTGCCGATGAGCGTATCGCAAAAGCCAGATCGCTTGAGATCGTATAGCAGCGCCGCATCGAGTTCAGCGATTGGCCTGCCAGCTACGCGATCGCGCAGGTCACGCAGAGAGGCAATCTCGTCGATGAACCAGGGATCCATACGCGTGAGACCGGCTATCTCTGCCAAAGAGATGCCCTTGTCCAGCGCCGGCACAACGGCAAAGATTCGCTCGGGATTGGGCACTTGCAGCAAACGCCGCAGATCCTCGGGATCGAGGGCGGCGATAGTCTCGTCAAAGATGCCATCGCGGTTGTCTTCTCGCGCTGCGAGCCCCTTCATCAACGCTTCGTTAAAAGTCCGCCCGATAGCCATCACCTCGCCCACCGACTTCATCTGGGTTCCCAGCGTTGTATCGGCATGAGGGAACTTTTCCATGTTCCAGCGCGGTATCTTGGCCACCACATAGTCAATCACGGGCTCGAATGAGGCCGGCGTCTCACGGGTGATATCGTTGGGCAACTCGTGTAGCCGGTAGCCTACAGCCAGCTTGGCTGCGATCTTGGCAATGGGAAAGCCTGTGGCCTTGCTGGCCAGCGCCGAGCTGCGCGACACGCGTGGGTTCATCTCGATGACCAGCACGCGCCCTGTCTCGGGATGCACAGCAAACTGCACATTCGAGCCGCCCGTCTCGACACCGACGCATTCCATGACGATACGCGCCTGGTCACGCATCACCTGGTATTCCTTATCAGTCAGCGTTTGCGCCGGCGCCACGGTGATGCTCTCGCCAGTGTGCACGCCCATCGGGTCGACGTTCTCGATCGAGCAGATGACCACATAGCCACCATCGCCGTCGCGCATCACCTCGAGCTCGATCTCTTTCCAGCCGATGACTGACTCTTCGATCAGTACCTCGTGCACAGGGCTTTCGCTGAGCCCGCGTGACACCATCCGATCGAAATCTTCACGGTTATACGCGATGCCGCTGCCAGAGCCGCCCAGCGTGAACGATGGTCGGATGATGGCGGGCAGGCCAATCTCGTCCTGCACATTGCGTGCGGCCTCGAGCGAACGCACGGCGCTGGAGCGCGGCACCTCAAGGCCCGCCTCAACCATCGCCTGCTTGAACAGGTCGCGGTCTTCGGCGATGTCGATGGCACTTGCCCGTGCGCCGATCAGCTCGACTGCATACTTTTCGAGAATACCTGCGCGGTGCAGATCCATCGCTAGGTTCAGACCAGTTTGACCGCCCATGGTCGGCAGAAGAGCGTCGGGCCGCTCGCGCGCGATAATCGCCTCAAGCACCTGCACGTTGAGCGGCTCAATATAGGTGATGTCGGCCGTGTCGGGGTCGGTCATGATCGTCGCCGGATTCGAGTTGACCAACAACGTCTCATAGCCCTCTTCACGCAGTGCTTTGCAGGCCTGCGTTCCAGAGTAGTCAAACTCACAGGCCTGGCCGATGACGATGGGGCCGGAGCCGATGATCAGGATCTTGTGGATATCGTTACGTTTGGGCATCGCTCTATGCCTCTCGCGTCTCGCTCAGTGAAGCCACGAACGAGTAGATGATGTGCAGGCTGTCATGGGGTCCAGGAGCCGCCTCGGGATGGAATTGCACGCTTGCCACCGGCAATGTCTTGTGCCGGAGCCCCTCTACGGTGCCATCGTACAGATTACGATGGGTCACCTCGAGCGGCAGTCCCACAAATGAATCGGCGTCCACCGCATAGTTGTGATTCTGTGAGGTGATCTCGATGGCGCCCGTAAGCAGGCTCTGCACGGGGTGGTTATCACCGTGATGCCCAAAGCGCATCTTGTAGGTGCGCGCTCCAGCGGCGAGCGCCAGCACCTGCTGCCCCATGCAGATGCCCAGCACGGGCACCGCTTGCATCAACTCACGAACCGCATCGATGACTGGCCCAGCCCGCTCGGGATCGCCAGGTCCATTGGCGATCAACAGGCCATCGGGCCGTAACGCCACAACCTGGGTTGCAGACGTATCGTGGGGCACCACCGTGACACGAGCACCGGCGCTCAGCAACGTCCGTAAGATGTTAGCCTTGACACCGCAGTCCATGACCACCACATGCGGGGGGATGCCAGGCAGGTCGGCTTTTACCGCGGTGAACTGCACCCAGCGCGCTTCGGCCGGATCTACCCACGCCTCGCTCTGCTGCCGCGAGACCAGCGGGATCGGCCGCAGGACGCTCATCACAGGCGATTGACGGGCCATATCGAGCAGCCGGGCGACATCGTCGCTCACGGTAGACAGTGCCGCGCGCATCACGCCGCCCTCTCGCAAGAGCAGGGTGAGCCGTCGCGTATCGATGCCCTCCAGCGCCGGCACGCCCTGGTTTAGCAGATACTCGGGCAGCCCCATGGTCGACCGCCAATTGCTTGGCCGCCTAGAGATCTGTCGCGCGATCACTGCGCGCACGTGCACCCGCCCAGACTCGTCATCAGACGGATTAACGCCCACATTGCCCAGATGCGGATAGGTAAAGCAGACCATCTGCCCCCAGTACGAGGGGTCGGTCAGCACCTCTTGATAGCCGGCTACGGCGGTGTTGAACACCACCTCGCCAACCCACTCTCCTTCAGCGGCCACCGAACGGCCGTGAAAAACGCTACCGTCTTCGAGAACCAGGATGCCCTGCGACCCCGAGATCATACACAACCTCCCCGGCAGAGAGAGAGCTCTGCCGCCGGCCGCAGCTTGAAAGCGTTGCGCCGCATCCGTCCTTCGATAGCTCGCACAGTGTCGGCGTCCCAGCCCTGGGCGGCGACTTGCTCCATCGCCTGCTGCTCTTCGGTCAGCAGGTAAAGCACCTGATCGGCGTCGTCATAGCTAAAGCCGAGCTCGCCCTCATCGGTTTGGCCAGCCCACAGGTCGGCACTGGGCGCCTTGTTAACGACGACGTCTGGCAGGCCCAGATGAGTTGAAAGCTGGCGAATCTGACACTTGAAGAGATGCGCAATGGGCTTGAGTGCGGCGGCGCCATCGCCATAGAGCGTAAAGTAACCGAGCAACGTCTCGGTGCGATTGCTGGTGCCCACCACCAGGCCGCCGCATGCCGCTGACTGATCGTACAGGTAGATCATGCGACAGCGAGACATGACGTTACCCTTACGCCCCCCAGACATAGCGGGCTGCTGCGCCACGATTGCATCCACCATAGCGCTGATATCAAAGCGCTGCACCTCGAGCCCCAGGGCATCGGCCACAAGTCGCCCATGAGCCTCGCTATCAGGGTTGCTGGTGCGGTAGGGCAAGAGAACGGCCCTGACTTGGTCAGGGCCGAGGGCCTGCGCGCAAAGCGCTGCAACGAGGGCAGAGTCAATGCCCCCGGATAGCCCAATCACCGCCCTCCTGAGCCCCGCGCCATCCATCTGATGGCGAATGAACGCGACGATGCGTGCCGTCTCGGCAACGCAGTCCAGGCGCAGCGCTGAAAGCATGGCACCTCCTAATAGGCATACAGCCGTCCATACGGCCGTTTGGTTTTGGGATAGAGCTTGACGAACGGGTCCGTCAGGAGATCGTCCACATCGACGCCAAACAATCGCCCATACGTTTGCACATACTGGCCCACGATCATCATATCGGCTGGTTCTGGGTCAGCGATGCCAACCTCTTTGCCGAGGAAGTGCTCATCCACACGACCGCGCACATACATTACACCACCATGCATTCCTGTGCCAATATAGCGTGAGGGATGTACCTCTGCTGGCCCAAGGTGTCTGCCAAGCAAGATCAGCATGCCGCCGGCCATGTACTCGCCCACAAAGTGTTGCGCCGTCCCACCAATAACGATGACAGGCCGCGTATCGCCGTATTCCTTCATATGGATGCCCACGCGATAGCCCACGTTGCGCCTTACGTAGAGCTGCCCTCCCCGCATCGAGTGCCCCAGTATATCACCGGCTGAACCGTTGATCACCAGTCGGCCACTGTTCATGGTGTTACCGCAACCGTCCTGGGCATCGCCCGAGCAGGTGATCTCGGGGCCGTCCATAAACGCGCCAAGATCGTTGCCAGGCACGCCCTCTAGTACAACGCGAACTCGCTGGCGAAGATTGGTGCCGATGTAGCGATGTCCGTTGACATTGCGCACCAGTAGATCCTCAGCGCCCGCCTCAGTCAACGTCCAGAGCAACTGGTTGAGGTCACGGTAGTGGAGCCCCAAGGCATCAACGATAGCCCGATTGCCCTCAAATACGATGCGATCGCTCACCAGCGAAAGAGTTGCCTCAGACATGGGCGTATACCTCACGAGCGTAGAGTTCACTGCGCAAGACCTCAGCTGGGGCAGTCGGTCGCTGGCCCAACCGGCCGATGATCGCCTCGCCACCCATGGGCGTCCACGTGTAATCGAGCTCGGGCTCTAGCAGATGCACGGCGGCGAGCTCCGACGAAACGATCAGCCGATCGCCGCTCACCCCCACTGCCAGCGGGCGTAGCCGCACACGATCAGTCAGCGCCATAAACTCGTCATTTCGCGCCAGAATAATGGAGAAAGGCCCATTCAGTAGCAGCGGGGCGTAGGTCTGACGCAGAGCGGTTAGCACACGCTGCTCATCGAGAGAAGCCATGGCGATCTCTTCCCACAGAGGGGCCGCCATCACCTGAGCTGCACGCGCCGCAGGGATTCCGTGGCGCCGCATCAGCAGATCGGCCACATAGGTGATCACCTCGGTGTCGGTCTGCATGGTGCAGCGATAACCGTGCGCTTCGACATAGCGGCGATTGGCACCGTACGAAGAGATCTCTCCGTTGTGCACCACTGACCAGTCCAGGAGGCCAAACGGATGGGCGCCGCCCCACCACCCTGGCGTGTTGGTTGGAAAGCGGTTGTGCGCCGTCCACATATAGCCCCGGTAAGCATCGATATCATAGAACTCGGCGATCTCGGACGGGTGCCCTACTCCCTTGAACACGCCCATGTTCTTGCCACTCGAGAAGACGAACGCCCCCGCCTGGGTGCTGTTGAGGTGCATCACATGGCGCACTACAAGATCGTCGCCCTCTGCCTCGGTTAACTCTACGGAAGGGCGACAAAAGTAGCGCCACAGCACCGGCGCCCCAGCGATACCCGGCACCGGCCGATGAGGGATCGGCTCATCATGCACCACGGTTAGGTTTCTGCGTAAGTAGGTGTCGAGATCGAGGCGCTGGGCCTCTTGCTGACACATGACGTGCAGGGCATAGCAGTCGGGCAGCTCGCCATAGAGCCCATAAGCAGCAAAGCCCGCGCCCAGACCGTTGCCACGTTCTCTCATACTATCGAGCGCACTGGCGATGCGCGCGCCACTGTGTAGCTGGCCGGAGGTGTCGATGAAGCCGATCAGCCCACAGGCGTCGAATGCCTTGTCGTCGCGATAGCGGTTCTCGGAAGATGCCCAGGTCATGTTTCCCCCTAGACCTCGATGCCCTGGCCGGTGACGATGTGCTTGCGATAGTGCTCGGGCAGAGACAAAAGCCCAAAGCCATCGCCCATGAGCTGCTTACGATAGGCGCTGACATCCATGCGCGTACGTATGAGACCAGTGTAAACGCCGGCGCGGTTGATCTGCCCCACAAGAATGGCCCCGACGAGCCGCCCGTCTTGCAGCACCAGACGCTTGTAGCGCTCGGCCACAGGATCGCCCTCGCATAGCACCTCATATTCGGCACCCTCGGCGTTGGCGCTGCCGATAGCCATGGCGGCCAGCCCCTGTACTTCGATAGCGTTCATGGCCACGCCGCCGCGATCATGCGCGTCGAGCCCAACGATCTGCGCACCCGCAATGGCCCCCTGTCGATAGGCGTTGGGCCAGATGGCCACGATGCGGTTCATATCTACTACCAGGTCGTAAGCCTCAGCAACATCACCAGCGGCATAGATATCGGATACCGTGGTCCGCATGGTGCGATCGACGATGATGCCGCGGTTGACTGCGATGTCAGTTCCAGAGACCAAGGCGACGTTGGGGCGCACGCCAATCCCAAAGACGACGAGTTGCGCCGCGAGCTCGCCTCCATCTTGTAGCGTGACGCTGCTAACACGTCCGTGGGTGCTGTTGATGGCGGTGACGGTGTTGCCCGTGCGGACGTCGACGCCAGCGCTTTGCAGCCGCGCTGCGAGGATCGCTGAAGCAGCGTCATCGAGGGCAGCACTGAGAATGCGCGGTGCCAACTCGAGCATGGTGACCCGTATGCCTCGGCGCGAGAG
>JAAYDS010000020.1 GCA_012729155.1 Chloroflexota bacterium
CTGCCTCGCCCGAACGGCTGCCTCTGGAGCTCGAGCTGCGCATGCTGCTGGTCAATGCTGCCCTGTTGCGCGAGGGCTGGCAGGCCCCAGCCTATCGTCAGGCTGCCGAGCGGCTCTCTGATCTTGTCGAGCAGGTCAACATACACGATTATGCACTGCGCTTGGCCGCTCTGAGCATGCTGGCAGTCATCCATGTCTGGTCGGCCGATCCCGAGCGCGGGCGACGGGTGGGCGAGCAGCTCTTGCGCCTGGCCGCCGCCGACGACCAGCACTCTCGCATGCTGGCCCACTGGGTGTTGGGCCATAGCCTGATGCCCCTTGGCCAGTTGAAGGCCGCTCGTGAGCACCTGGAGCGGGCCATGGCGCTGCACAATTCGGCGGCGGGCCTGTCGCTCAACCCGGTGATGGGCGTTGACCCTGCGGCCATGGGGCGCGCCATGCTGGGCCTCATCTTGTGGGCGCTGGGGTATGCCGATCAGGGGCGCACCTCGTTACAGCAGGCGCTCCAACAGGCACAGGCCCTCGAGCAGGCCCCTGCTATCGCCTTTGTCGAGTTTATCGCTGGCATTGTCTATGCCATCGCCGGCAACGATGCAGAGGCTGCGCTGGCCCATGGCGCCACCATGCGTCGGCTGGGGCAAGCGGGTCTCTTTTATCGTGGCTTTGCCGACGTGCTCGGCATCTTGTCAGCCTCGGGCGCGCAGGGCGAGGCTCGAGAGGGGCGCCAGCTTGAGGGGCAGCGCCTCGATAGCGCTGGTGTGGCCGATGGTGTGTCGGCCGTCGGCGGCGGCCTGGGCCAGGCCTCGGTCAGGCTGGTCCGCGCTCAGATACACCGTCAAGACGGTGAGGCGAGCCTGGGGTTGCGCTAGGTCGATCTGGCGCTGGCATGGATCGAGCGCACCGGCGTTTGCCTCATGGAGGCCGAGGCATGGCGCGTGCGCGGCGAGCTGCTCCTGGCGGCAACAGACGATGGCGCTCGGTTTGTCACCGTCGAAAGGTGTTTTTGGCGAGCGTTGGCTGTGGCGCGTCGCCGAGGCATGGGCTGCTTTGTGCTGCGCTCGGCCCTCAGCCTGGCACGCTTTTTGCGCGCCCAGGGCCGGCACGCCGAGGCACACACATTGCTGAGTGACGTCTATGCTGGCTTTACTGAGGGGTTTGACACAGTGGATATGAGGGCCGCTCGTGAGCTTCTAGCCCAGCTCACCGCCGAGCAGATGCTCGCGGCCTGACGCTACAGCTGACTTTTGCCGCTGCCTACTCTGGCCGCCACACGGATGGCACGAGCCGCGAGCGTAGCGCATCGACGAGGTGGCAAAAGGCAAGCCCAGGATGATGCCACAGCATGCGTGGCCCGGCGTAGCGCATCACCGCGCGAATGCGCTCGCGCATGGCGGGGGCGTAGCAGTGGATCGGGCAGCGCCCGCAGGTGGGCTTTTGCGCGCCAAAGCGACACCGCGCCAGGCGCTGCTGCGCATAGGCCGCCAGCGCCTCGCAGTCGGCGCAGCGGCCCGCCATCGGTCTATGGTGCGCCCGGCAATAGAGGGTGATCATCGCTTCTACGGTGCGGCGCTCACGCTCTAGCCGCCTGGTGCCGACCCTCGCTGCAGATTGGTTGCTCTCGTTCATGCCTCTCTCATAACTGGAACTGTCGTCTGCTCTCGGGCCGTTGCGTGCCAGCCGGCCCAGCACGCACAAAAGCCGCATGAGTATAACGGCAGCTCCGGGCCTCACCAAGCAGCAGCTGTCGCTGCAGCCCCTCGCGCGGTGCAGCCACGCCTCATGCTTTGCGCTGCTGAACCGCTCTGGCCGACGGCTGCCGCGCTAGTTCTTTGCGCCGTTGCCTGGCTTGGGCGCCGCGTCGCCACCATGCGCGGGTAGACGAGGGGTCATTGATCGCTCTGGCACGGCGGTAGGCCCTCTGGTCGGCTCTGCCTGGCGTGCCGGCGTCGTCGTCAAGGCTGGCGCAGTGCCACTAATGGGTCTGGTCGGTTTGTCTTGCGCGCTCTGTGGCTCCTGGTGCGTAGGAGGAGGGGTGTGTGTCGCAAAGGGTACCGCCGTCGTCGGCGCCGCTTGGAGAGTGCCTGGCGGGCCAGCAGGTCGTTCTGCGGGCTCAGAGGCGCCAGTGCCCTTGTGGGGTGGTCGGTTCCCCGCGCCCCCTTCGGCTGGTGCCTGGCCTGGATCCAGAGCCGCTGCGCGAGGGTAGACGGTCAGTGCCACGAACTGCCCTGCAGTGGCTCGTGCTGTCACGTGCACCTGCTGGCCAACCGCCTGACGACCAGCGACCTCGCTCGGCACTCTGATGCGCACGCCTGCCACCGTCCACATCTCGCCGGCCACCGTCTCCACGATGCCATCGAACTCGACTTCGGCTGACTGTGCGAGGCGCTGCATCTCGCGCGCCTCGTGGCGGCGTCGCTCTGCCAGCATCTCGTCAAGGGCCAGTCGATCCTGCTCGCGCACGGTGAACGCCCGCCGCACAGACTCAATGGCACGCTTGACGCCGTAAAACGACTCGCCCGGCAAAGCATCAGTTGAAGCGCGCACGGTGAGGCCCATCCCGCCCAGCAGCAACGCCAGCGCAAGGGCCATGGCCAGCCCCTTGTGCCATCTCGCGGTGACGAGCTGCGTGCCGAAAACGAATCTCGCTGTGGGCGCCGGCGCGGCGATGCGTGGCAAGGCAGTGAGCAACCTATCCTGCTCCTGGTAAGCCCGCAGCCGTGCCGCGCACGCCTGGCATGCGGCCAGGTGGGCATCAATAGACGCCCGCTCCCGCCTCTCTAGCTCACGATAGATGGGCAACAGCCGTCGACACTGCCCACACTTCATCTCACACCTCGCCCCGATAGGCGCGCTCGAACTGCGCTCGTGCCCGCGCGACGCGTTTCTTGACCGCCGCCCGGCTGATGCCCAGGATCGCGGCGATCTCGGCTGTATCATAGCCCGCCACGACAAACAGCCACAGCGCCTGGCGGTAGATGGGCGCTAACTGGCTCAGCGCACGGTCAACGTCGGTGCGATCGACGGCAACATGCTCCGGGCGCTCGGCCGTCGGCGTGGCCCCATCGCTCGCCAA
>JAAYDS010000164.1 GCA_012729155.1 Chloroflexota bacterium
ACGAGTAGGGTACGACAATGTCTCAACATGGGGACCTCCAGACGGGTGCGCTACGGCAGAGGGGGCTGGCCTGTTGGCCGGCCCCCTCTAGTGTGTGTGCGTCAGTCGATGCGGAGCTCGACCAGTCCTTTGACCTGAGCCTTGCCCGTCATGCCAGGCATGGCGGCGCGCAGGGTGCCGTCGTCTTGCACGGTCACCACGCAGGTGTCGCAGGCCAGGGCGTCTTCCAGAGCGATCTCTGACTCAAAGCCGTCGTCTGCCACCAGCACCAGCAGGGTGGCCTCGTCGTCGGGGTCGGCCTCGGCGAGCAGCTCGGTCAGGGCCGCGCCCCAGAAGCTGTCGGTGCCGCCCTCTTTGTTCTCAACCAGGGCCTCGATCTGGTCCAGGTCTTGCAGGTCGTCGAGGGTCCACTCGCTGGGGATGGCCACGTCGCCGCTCACCACGAGCGCGACCCCGCTCTTGCCGCCCTGGGCCTCGCGCCAAAGCGCCGAATCTGGCACGAACAGCGAGGAGCCAAAGTCCTCGACGCCGAACTCGGCGATGCGCTCTTGCGTGGGCACCGAGACGAACCAGTCGATAAAGGTGTTGGCCAGCTCAGCCTTGATGTGCGGGCCCTTGTCAGGGTTGACGGCGATGATGCCGTAGGGGTTGAACAGGATCGGATCGCCCTCGGCGAGGATCACCAGATCGGTGCCCTCGAGGGTGCGGGCGAGGTAGGTGGCGCGGTCGCTGAGGGTGTAGGCCTGCAGCTCGTTGGCCATGGTGAGCACGCCGCCCATGCCCTGGCCAGCCGAGACATACCAGTCGCCCAGAGTGGTGAGGGTGTCAGGGTCGATGCCAGCGGCGGCCCAGACGTCCTTTTCTTTGACGTGGGTGCCCGAGTCGTCGCCGCGCGAGACAAAGGTGCTCTCGCTCTCGGCGATCAGCGACAGGGCCTCGGCGGCGTCGGTGGCAGCCGTGACGCCGGCGGGGTCATCGGCGGGACCGAGGATGATAAAGTCGTTGTACATGACGTCCTCGCGGCGCACGCCGTGGCCTGCCTCCATGAAGGCGTCTTCGAGGGCGCGGGCATGCACCAGCACCACGTCGGCGTCGCCATTCTCGCCCAGGGCCAGCGACTGGCCGGTGCCCACGGCAATGACGCTCACCTTGACACTGTTCTCTTGCTCAAACTCGGGCAGCAGATAGGCCAGCAGCCCCGAGTTCTCGGTGCTGGTGGTGGTGGCGAGCACCAACTCATCGGCCGCGGCGGTCTTGGCCGAGGGCGTCTCGGGCTCTTCAGCCGCGGGGGCCTCGGTCGGCTCGGCGGTCGGCTCTGGTGCGGCCTCGGTCGGCTCTGGTGCAGCCGTGGGCTCCTCGGCGGCCACGGGGGCCGTGGTGGGCGTGGGGGCCGGCTCGGGCGTGGCCGCTGCGCAGCCCACCAGCAGGCTGAGCAGGGACACCAACAGGACAAGGCGGACGATCAAACGCTGTGACATAAGGCTCCTTTCAGGATACATCGTCAATGGTCGAACGGTGTCTAGTACACCATTTCACCCCTCACAAAGGCGCGCGTGCGCGCGTCGCGCGGCGCGTCGAAAAAGGCCTGCGTCTCGGCGAGCTCGATCAGGCGGGCATCGAGCAACAGGCCAACGCGGTTGGCCAGACGGTGCGCCTGGAAGACGTTGTGCGTCACCAGGATGATGGTGGTGCCATGCTCGGCGTTGAGCCGGCGTGCGATCTCTTCGATGAGCCCCACGTTATAGGGGTCGAGGTTGGCGGTGGGCTCGTCGAGCAGCAGCACGCGCGGCTCGATGACCAGCGCCCTGGCCAGGGCCACGCGCTGCGCCTCACCGCCAGAAAGCGTGCGCGCCTTTTGGTGGGCCAGCGCGGCAAGGCCCACCTCATCGAGGGCGCGCTGCACGCGCTCGGCCACGTCGTTGCGGCCGCGCAGGCGCAGGCCATAGGCCACGTTGGCATCGACGCGGCGGTTGAGCAAGATGGGCCGCTGAAAGACAGTGGTCACCTCGCGCTGCAGGGCCAGCGGCGGGGCGTGGTCGCCATCGTAGCGCGCGCCACGATAGGTGATGCTGCCAGCCGTGGGCGTCTCGAGAAAGTTGAGCAGCCGCAAGAGGGTGCTCTTGCCGGCGCCGCTGGGGCCCACCAGCGCCAGCACCTCGCCCTCGTGCACATCGAGCGAGAGGCCCGCCAACACGGCGCGCCCGTCGTAGGCCATGTGAACATCGTCCAGGCGATAGAGAGGGCCGCTCATTCGTTAAAGGTCCTCCCCTGCAGGGTGATCATGGCCAGGTTGGTGATAAAGGCGATGGCCAGCAGAATGGCGCCCAGGGCGATGGCCAGGTCAAAGTTGCCCTTGCCCGTCTCGAGGACGACGGCGGTGGTGAGCACGCGCGTGCGCCCTTCGATGTTACCGCCCACCAGCATCACGGCGCCCACCTCAGAGATGATGCTGCCAAAGCCGGCGATGATAGACACCAGCACGCCCACGCGCGCCTCTGACAGGATGGCCCACACCGTCTGCACGGGGGTGGCGCCCAGCGCACGCACCTGCACGCGCAAGAGCGGGTCGACGCCCATGACGGCGGCCATGGTAAAGCCGGCCACCAGCGGGAATGAGATGATCGTTTGCGCCAGGATCATGGCGCCAGGCGTGAACAGCGCCGGCACCAGCGTCGAGTGCAGGGCGCCCAGCGGTCCGCTGCGCGAGAGCAGCAGGTAGACGAACAGGCCGATCACCACCGGCGGAAAGCCCATGCCTGTGTAGAGCAGTGCCACCAGCAGCCGTCGGCCGGCAAAGCGCCTGAGGCCCAAGAAAGCGCCCAGCGGAATACCCACCACCGAGCTAAAGAGCAGCGCCGTGCCCGACACGCGCGCCGTGAGGGCGACGATCTGCGCCAGGGCAGCGTCGCCCGCGAGGATCAGTTCGATGGCCTGCACCAGGCCACGCCACAGATCGTTGATGATCGGCTCCTTTCCAGCGGGGCAGCGCCACGCGGCGCGGGGACGCCCCAGCAAACAAAAAAACCAGCGCTCTCCCGTTCGGAAAGAGACGCTGGCTCAACAGGCCGCCGCCAGGCGTGCCCGGCAGCGGCAGCAGCCGCTGGTCTGTTCCCCTTTCCGAATGCGGGGGGCGCGGCCGTTTCCAGCCGCACCGTTTGGCGGGCCGTTGGGCCCGCCGCGACCACACGCCATCGTCGGCCACCGCACCTGGCGGGGCTGGCCTTAGGCCATGTGGTTCGAGGAACGTGCTATGCGATTGTACGACGGTCAGTCAGTGGCGATCATCACATTCGAGGCCTTGATGACGGCATAGACCTCGCGGCCCACGGCCAGGCCCAGCCGCTCGGCCGAGCTCTTGGTGATGACCGACACGATCTCTTGCCCGCCAGGCAACGCCACCACCACCTCGGTGTTGACGGCGCCAGGCGTGAGCTGCTTGACGGTGCCCTTGAGGACATTGCGTGCAGAGAGTTGCAT